>RFJF01000245.1 GCA_003695455.1 Chloroflexota bacterium | reverse complement strand
GGCCACGGTCACGGCCAGCAATGTCCAGACCTGCAAGACGCGGCGGATAAGCAACCCCAGCCACGGAATAA
The DNA here is from genome assembly GCA_003695455.1 of Chloroflexota bacterium. Lineage (GTDB taxonomy): Bacteria > Chloroflexota > Anaerolineae > 4572-78 > J111 > J095. The sequence goes on along the minus strand of RFJF01000245.1, from coordinate 2,616 downwards.
GCACCAGAAAGCCAAAAATCAGCGGCGCCTGCCCCAAACTCACGGCCCAAAAAATCTCGCGGAAGGGGCGGTCAAACTCAAACAGCGCGCGGTTGATAAACCAGATGGTCAGCGTCCAGAAAAAGACACCGCCCGCAAAAAACAGCGCCGCCAGCAGCAGGCTGAACACAAATCGGCCCGGCGAGACACGGTTCAGAAACAGAGTCACACTTTGGCCGGCGGCCTGAGAAACCGCCGCCAGCAACAACACCGCCAGCGCCAGTTCCCGGGTTACTTCACCCTGGTAAACAGCCTGAAACGCATCGGGGTTGAGGGTGAGCGCGGCGTGAATAATTGCCGTCAAAGCCTGAATAAACTCGCCGAATGTGTTCAAACAGTTGCAAACCTCATACTTAATGACCAAAACGTTGGCAAGAAACAACCTCACTTTTAGGATACGTTGAGGATGAAAAACAGGCAAATTTTGTGCCGGAACGATTTGACAAATTATCAGCCCAAAGCCACAATTGAGACACCGTCTCAATTTTTGTTTAGGGTATGGTAATGCCGCATGTAGCTGAATTAGCGCACAAATTAAAAAAAGCAGGGTACAAACTGACTCCGGCCCGGCTGGCCGTGATTGATGTGCTGGAATCCGGCGGCGAGCATTTATGCCACAACCAAATTCTGGAAGCGGGGCAAAAAATTTACCCCAAACTCAGCCGGGCCACGGTGTATCGCACCATGGATATTTTGGTTGAGCTAAAACTGATGCGCCCCTTGTATCTCAACGAACCCACGCAGCGTTTTGTATCGGCGGCGGGGGGGCACCACCATCTGGTGTGTACGCGTTGCGGGCAAACAATTGAATTTGATGATTGCACCGCCAACGAACTGGTAGACCAACTGGCAGACCGGTACGGGTTTCAAATCCACCATCACTTGCTGGAATTCAGAGGCGTATGCGTGAATTGCCAATAAAATTTAATCTACAGAATAGGAAAAGGCCACAAATGAAAGAAAAACTGTACCACTATCGAGCTGTTGTGCAATCTGTTTATGATGGGGATACCTGCACCGTAGACATTGACCTGGGGTTGGGAACCTGGGTTCGGGGGGAAAAGGTGCGGCTGCACCGGATTAACGCCCCGGAACTGCGCGGCTCGGAACGGGAAGCCGGGTTGCGCTCCCGAGATTTTTTGCGGAGCCAGATTGACGGTAAAGAAGTTTACATTCAAACTATCAAAGACCGGCGCGGAAAATACGGCCGCTACATTGCCGACATCTGGCTGGCTGATGAGGCTGGTGGTTGGACAAACATCAACGATTTGATGGTTACAGAAGGTTTTGCCGAATACCACGAATACTAAAATTGGTTGAAAAATCAAAAAAAAGCAGCGCCGGTTATATTGACCGGCGCCGCTTTTAAATTCTGGCATGAATCAACAGAGCCCTTCGGGGGGGAGAAGGGCTCTGTATAATGAATGGGGTCATATAGGCGATGGGCTGTGTACCCATCACGAAGCCTTATTGGCCCCGCTTTCTGGAAAAGAGTATACCAGAGTTGAGCAAATAAAAGTAGTGATATATGTCACTATTTATTTGTGACAAATGTCATATTTTCAACACAATCTCACGGAGTCGCCGTAAATTTTTAATGGTTGTGTGTTTGTTTTGTCAAAGTTTAAGCAGTGTAGCCGCGCCTAAATTTGAAGTTTTTTGGCTTGACACATCAGCCAAAATATGATATAGTCCCTGCCTGTCTTGCGGAGACATTACGTGTTTTCAGCCAGGACATCCCGGAGTGTTAAATTTGCTTAACTGCTCTTTTGTAATAAAATATTGGGTAGTTTGACCCAGACCCAAATTCCAAGTCTCCGTAGCTCAGTGGATAGAGCGTTTGGTTGCGGACCAAAAGGCCGCAGGTTCGAATCCTGCCGGGGACGCCTGGAAAATTTCTTGCAACAAGCAAGTTCTGGGACTTGCCCCTTAAAAACCGATGTTTTGATAAGTAGATCCGTCGCTGTTTGCTTGAAGGAGCAGACAGAGGAACTTCCCGACTCTCAGTTCCGGGGTTAAGCCGGAGCAAGGTTGCCTCGCGAAACCGTAAGCGAGGGCAGAACGCTGTAAAGTGTTTCTGACTACAACCGCAACAGAAAGTATGTCAGCCCAATCCGGGTGATGAGTGAAACGGTAGGGTAAAAGCCTACCAGCGGTATCCGGTAACGGTACCGGCTGGGCGAGCGTGCAACCGGGAGCAAGGTGAGTGGGCCGGGCCATGTGTTCGGTCTCATCGCAGCGGTGAAGGTTGAGCAGAGTAACACTCTGCCGGCCAAAAACTGCCAGGTTTTTGAACCTGAGATAGATGACGGTTAAAACAGAATCGGGGGTACGCGCTTATCAAAAATCGTGTTAACACGATGCGGGGTGGAGCAGAGGCAGCTCGCCAGGCTCATAACCTGGAGGTCGGGGGTTCGAATCCCTCCCCCGCTACTCGTAAGTCCCTTTTAGGGGTGTAGCTCAATTGGCAGAGCGTCGGTCTCCAAAACCGAAGGTTGCGGGTTCGATTCCTGCCACCCCTGTACCTGCGGGCGTAGTTCAGTGGTAGAACACCACCTTGCCAAGGTGGATGTCGAG
>RFJF01000244.1 GCA_003695455.1 Chloroflexota bacterium | reverse complement strand
GCCGGAATGTCTGATATTGAGCGCCTGCTGGCAGAAGAGGGCGTGGATTTGAGCAGCGTGGAAGAAGAGCGCCCGGAAGGTGCAGCCGGTATGTCGGCCCGCGACTGGATGATTTCCACCTCTGAGGATGAAATGATTCGCAAGCGGATTGGCGCAGAAGAACCGGCGGACGAAGCGCTGCCGGACTGGTTGGAAGAAACAGAGGAAGAAGAACCCGCTCCGGCGGTTGAAGCCCCGGTATCTGCCGCTTTGGATGACGGAATGGTAGATGAAGCAGGGTTGCCGGACTGGCTGCAGGAAATGGACGAAGAAGAAGAAACCGCTTTTGCCGAACCTGAGGCTGTACCGGAGGTTGAAGCAACCGACTCTGATTTGCCGGACTGGCTGCGCGACGTGGAAGAAGAGGAAGAACTCGGTGTGGCACATCTGAGGGCGACCACCGTGGCAAAAGATGACAAAATGGTCATTGATGAAGACCTGCCGGATTGGCTGCGTGAGGTGGAAGAAGAAGAAGCGGTACCCGAGCCTGCTGAACCGGTTGCCGCGGCTGGAACCGGAGACGACAAAATGGTCATCGAAGATGGCCTGCCGGACTGGCTGCGCGATGTGGAAGAAGAGGTAGCCGCCGTGCCGCACGATGAAGCAGCGATTGAAGCCGAAGACGAATCCGGCTCGGAGCAGGACCTGCCAGACTGGCTGCGCGATGTGGAACAGGAGGTCGTCTCGCAGCCGCCGTCACAACCCGCGGTTTCCACAGAACCGGAAACTGCCGCAGAAGATGACAAAATGGTCATCAGTGAGGCGCTGCCCGATTGGTTGCAGGAAGAAGTGGAATCAGACGTAGCAACTGAACCGGAATTTGCTGTTAGTGATGGTGAACTGGCCGGCGACGAAGATTTGCCCGACTGGCTGCGCGATGTAGAAGCGGAGGACGTGGCCGGGCCGGCGCCGGATACAGAAATGGAACTGGTTGCCGGCGCCATTGACGTTGATGCTGGCGACGAAGATTTACCCGACTGGCTGCGCGCCGTTCAGGATGAAAGCGATGAATTGGCCGAATCGGAACCGCTGCCTGCGTTGGCCGCGGTAGAAAGCATTCCGGACGAGGAAGAATTTGTGGTAGAAGATGAACTGCCAGACTGGTTGCAGGAAGTGCAGGACGCGCCGGATGAAGAGTCAGAAGCGCTGTTTGCCGCATCCACCGAATCTGCCGATGAATTAATTGTTGAAGACGAACTTCCCGACTGGCTGAGCGAAGCAGCCGTTGATGAAGACGAAATTTTTGAACCATCGGAAATGGATGAGGTTGGCATTGCAGAAGAGGCGCTGCCAGACTGGCTGAAGGATGTTGAGGAAGAACCGGTTGAGGAACTGGCCGCCGTAACCGCCGACGCAGATGTTATCGAGGAGGATTTGCCGGACTGGCTGCAGGGCCTTGACACCGACATTGACGCAGAACTGGAGGCCGAACCAATTGCAGAGGAAATCGAGCCGGAGCCGGTTGCCGCGCCAATCGAACCTGAGCCCGAACCGGCAGTTGAACCTGTTGTGAAAGCAGCCGCCAAAGAACCCGCGGAAATTGTGGAAGAAATTGTTGAACCGGAGCCGGCACCCCAACCCCAACCCGAACCGCAGCCTGCTCCAACCCCGGCAGCGCCGCCGGCTGCCCCCGGTGGTATGCCCGACTGGTTGCGCAAACTGAGGCAGGGCGATGGCGAACCCGAACCCACAGTCCGGGCGCCCCAACCCGTTGCGCCTGCTCCGGCCCCCGTGCCGGAGCCGCAGCCCGTGGCACATGTGCAAATGGCGGCCCAACCCGAACCGGAAGACTCGGAGGCAGAAGATATCAGCTTTGGCGATTTGCCTGAGGACCCCGATGAACGGCTCAAACTGGCTCGTTCTACCCGTGACGCCGGAGACATTGATCACGCCGCCCGCGTGTATGAAAGTTTGGTTGCCAGCAGCGCCCATCTTGACACCGTCATTGACGATATTGAATTAACGCTCAGAACCTACCCGTCAAACTATAAACTTTACCAGGTGATGGGTGACGCAATGATGAAAGATGGCCGGTTGCAGGGCGCGCTGGAAGCATACCGCAAAGCGCTGGAAAAACTGGCAGGTTGATTCTCCACGTAATCACGTTATCATCAGACAAGCTTTCAAAAGGCCGGAGCAAAGTCCCGGCTTTTTGTTTGGCAGGGCAAAATTTGTCAACCGGCTGTAATTTTGATATGCTGACGGGCAAATCCGGGCCGGTCACATTTTGCGTACAATCAAATGCAACCGGTGTGCGCCGCGCCCACAAATTATCACTTAGGAGATTCAAAAATTATGGAACGCACACTCATCATTATCAAACCCGACGGCGTGGAACGCGCGTTGATTGGCCCCATCATTTCCAAATTTGAGCAACGTGGATTAAAAATTGTCGGGATGAAATTGATGCAGGTTTCTGATGAACTGGCCCGCAAGCATTACGCTGTTCATGCCGGTAAACCATTCTACGAACCGTTGATTGAATACATTACATCTGCGCCGGTTGTGGTGATGGCGCTGGAAGGCCCGCAGGCTATTCAGGCCGCCCGCAACACCATTGGCGCAACCCGGCCCGTAGAAGCCGCACCCGGCTCCATTCGCGGTGACTTTGGGATGATGGTGGGGCGCAACCTGGTGCACGGGTCAGACAGCCCGGAGAACGCCGCTGCCGAAGTGGCGCTCTGGTTTGAGCCGTCTGAATTGATTGACTACACCCGCGCCGTTGACAGTTGGATTCTGGAATAATCAACAAAAGGAGAGCATCGCATGGCAGATGAAGCACCCTCCCCAAAAACACCACCGGCTCCGCAAAGCGAAATCAAGACCAGTTACCAGAATTTAAATAATGTTCAGGCCGACCGGGTGATTGTGCAGCACGGCAGCGCCGGAGACATTGACGCCAACTCGGTGCTGGTGTCACAGGCGGGCGCCAACAACATCACGGCCCAAACGGTCGAGTTGCGGCAGGCCGGGGCGCAGTCTGTGCAGGCCACATCGGTGACGGTGCGGCAGGGCGGCGTGCTTCAGGCCAGCACCGAAAACCTGACGCTCACCCAGGGCGGCGTGGTCTTTTCCGAGACCCAACACGCCAACCTGACCGCCTCGACAGCCGGCGCTATTTTGGCCGGCGGCAACGTGCAACTGGACCAAAGTATGGCCCGCGCCGTTCTGACCCGCGGCGATGTACATATTGACCAGGGCGGCAGCGGGGTGGTGCTGGGCCGCACCGTTCGCACCGGCGATAACAGCGGTACCGTACTGATGATTGCCGGCCGGGTTAACGGCAACGTCAACGCCGTCTTTGGCCCGGCCTCCAGCGCCGCATTTGGCGCAGGTTTTGCGCTGGTACTGGCATTTCTGATGTGGTTGCGACGCCGGTTTGGTTGATTACGCTGATTACATTGATATAGCAGAGTTGCAGGGCAGCAGGGGGGCAGAGGTGTACACTCGTCGCTTATCATTCGCCATTCGCACGTTCCCTGACCCCCAACCCTGAATCCTATTTTCAACTCAACGGAGTTTCTCAAATGCACATGGTTGTTCTAAGATTGGTTTGGCCCTACGTTTTACGCTACATTGCCCAGTACGGTGCCGATTTTTTGCAGCAGCGGCGAGAACGCGCACTTGCAGCAGTAGAGGCCGTAATAGAAGCCAAAGAAAACCCCGCGCCGGCTGAATGTCCCCCCTGCCCGCCGTGTCCCCCCTGCCCGGAGGAAGAAGAATCCCCGGTGGTTGTCACGGCAGCCTCCCAACCTGCTGGCGGCGGCAACGCAGTCTGGTTTGCGCTGTCTGGCATTTTGCTGGGTGCGGCTTTTGGATTGATGGGCTACCTGTTTTTGCGTGACAACCGTATATAGCCGGTTTTGAGGGAAGCTGCCCGATGTTCATTGTAACCACCCAACAAATGCAGGCCGCCGAGCGGGCCGCCGACGCATCTGGCCTGAGTTATGACCAGATGATGGAAAACGCGGGCCGGGCGGTAGCCAACGCAATTC
>RFJF01000243.1 GCA_003695455.1 Chloroflexota bacterium | reverse complement strand
GCGATTTTGCCGATACGCTCTCCGGCCATTTTGCCCGCCGCCGCACCCTCACCCGCAGCCAGTTGAGCAGCACGCCCGCGCCGCACGCCGGGCTGGGGCTTGAAATCTACGCCCAAAGCACCAGCCCCCTGCGCCGCTACGCCGATTTGGTGGTTCACCAGCAGCTCCGGGCGCACATTTCCGGCGCACCGCCGCTGGATGAGGCCGAGGTGCTGGCGCGGGTGGGCGCCGCCGAATCGGTGACAGGCAGTGTGCGGCAGGCGGAACGGCTGGCTAACAAACACTGGACACTGGTCTACCTGCTGCAAAACCCCGGCTGGCAGGGCGAGGGTGTGCTGGTTGAACACGACGGCCGGCGCGGGCGGGTGCTGATTCCGGAACTCGATCTGGAAACGCGGATGACCGTATCGCAAAAACTTCAGCTTGATGACTCAATCCCGTTGCAACTGAGTGCCGTCAATCTCCCGGAACTTGAGGCTCGTTTTAAACGGCGCAAATCGTAAAAATGTCACAAATATTTAATGACATTTGTCACTACCCTACTCGTGCCAGGTTTGCTATCATTAAACTACAATAAATCAGGCGGGGCCAACCCCAGTAACACCCATCAGGGTTGTGTCAGGTTCAACGGAGAATCTACCACCCTTATAATTTTCTAAAGCAGACCCCATGCCTCCTCCCCTTAGAGCAGAGCCTTCCTTTCCGGGAAGGCTCTGGTGATTCCGGCGCAAAAACACTTGCATTTTACGCTGCCCCTGTTTAGAATACCGGTACATTAAATACTGCAAGGGAACATTTGTCTATGGAAATCAAGGTTTACGCCACGCTGCGCCCCATTGTTGGCGCGCCGAGCGTGCATTTAAATGGCGCGTCTGAAATGACCGTGGCCCAAATGCTGGCCGCCCTGTATGAGAAGTTTCCGGATTTAAAGCCTGAACTGCACAAAGGCCGAGAGGATTTGCACCCGGCCATCCACATTCTCATTAACGGGCGAGACATGCGCTACATTGACGGCCAGCAAACCCGCCTGTCACCCGGCGACGAAGTTCGGATTTTTCCGCCGGTGGGCGGAGGCCGCCGATGAAGCTGACGTACGGCATACCACTGTGGTTGATGAAAAAGTATCTGGCCGATTTGGGCGCGACAGAAGTTGAAGAAAATGTAATGCAAACCGATGACTGGACGGCGAAAGTTGCCAAAGGCGAGCCGCACCGGCTGGGCTCGCTGGTGGTGGGGCGGATTGATGTTGAACTCTCCGGCGACCCGGACGTGCTGGACAACCTGGTTGAAAAGCTGCACTGGAAAACCATGCGCGGCGGAGGGTAGTTTTTGCCGGTAGCAAACCAAAACGGCTTCCCGATTTAGGAAGCCATTTTGGTTTTTAGCAAACAGGATGCCTATGGCACGACCTGGTTGGCGTACAGGGCAGTCGTCGACAGGGCATTGTGCCCCATCAGAATCGCCACCCGATTCAGCGACTTGCCGGCATTTGTTGCTCTTGCCGGCCCGAATTTAACCGGGAGTGCGCCAGCTTTCTCCACCGCTGCAACCTTCATCGAGTTGTTTGGACTGAACCCGCATCTGGTTGCCGCAATTTTGTTAGAAACCAAAAACAAGCGGGGCAATAATGACAGTTACAATCCCCACCAAAATCGTCAAGGGCAAACCAATCTTCACAAAATCGGTAAATTGGTAGCCGCCCGGCCCGTAAACCATCAGGTTGGTTTGGTAGGCCGTGGGCGAGATAAAGGCCGAGGCCCCCATCATCAAAGCAATAGCAAACGGCATGTAGTTGACGTCTAACTGCCCGGACAGCGATACCGAGATGGGGAACATCACGGCGGCGGCGGCGGCATTGGTGGTCATATTGGCAATAATGGCCGTACCGGCAAAAATGGCGGCCAGCGCCATGTAGGGGTTGTCGCCGCCAATACGCAGCAGCAAGTCAGCAATAACCGCCGACAGGCCACTGGCGGTTACCGCGCTTTCCAGCCCTACCGCCGCGGCCAAAACCACCAACGTGCCAAATTCAACGCTGCGGCCGGCGGTGCGTAAATTAAGGCAGCCGGTCAGCAACAGGGCCAGGGTGGCCAGCAGCGCCGCGTTGAGCATACTCAGCCAGCCAAACGCGGCCACTACCACCATGGCGCCAATGATGACCATGGCAATGGTGGCCCGCTCGGTGCGTTGCACGCTGTAACCGCGCAGGCGGCGGGTCAGCGTAAAATCGGTTTCATGCCGGTTTTGGTACAAAAAATCCGGGCTGGCTTCCAGCACAACAACATCGCCGCTTTCAATCACCACATCCAGCAACGGCTCATCGGGAGGCTGCCCATTTCGAGACAGCGCCACCAGACGGGCCGGTTTTGTATCCTGGCGCACCGGCAGTTCAGACACCCGGCGGCCAACCGCCGGGCTTTTGGGCGAAACCACCACTTCAAGCAACCGGTTGGTGTGACGCTGGGGCCCCATTTCCGGGGGAGACACATACGGCGTTAACCCAATGGTTGACCACAAGGCCGGCAATGATTCGATATCGGTGATAAAGGTTAGTACCTGTCCCCCTTCAAGAATGTGATCAGCCAGCGAAGTCTGCTCCGGTTCTGGTTCTGGCGGCGCGGGTTTGCCCTTTAACACGCGGCGTAAGCCCCGCATCATGCGGGGCATTTCGGCAGTTTCAGTGGCTATTGATTTGCGCAGTTTTTTGACAACGGCCGGTTCATGCGGCACTTCGGTTTCCAGCGCCTGATGCAGCCAGCGGCGCACAGTCATGTCGGTTTCTTCAACAGTCACCTCTTCATCGGGGTTATGAATTGAGACCAGCCGGTAGCCCTCAGATTCGTTGAGGCCGGCTTCGGTGACGGTTTTGCCCACCAGCAGCGAGCCTGCATCTACCACAAATTCTGCGCTGTACCACCGTTTTTTGGTCTCTGCCACATTGGTTTCTTTGGGGGCAGGCAACAGTTGTTTGCTAAAGAGCATAATAAAAGCGATGCCTAAAACGGCAGCCGGCACGCCCACAATTGCAGGGTCAAAAATATTGAGTTCGCGCATGCCGGGCGGGGCGTTTCCAGAGGCCAGTTGATTCATCACCAGGCCGGCGATGATGAGGTTGGTAGAGGTGCCAATTAACGTAGAGGCGCCACCCAGAATTGAAGCAAAGCTCAGGGGAATGTAAAGCCGGGTAACGGCCAGTTTGGCCGTTCGGCCCAAATCACGGATGACCGGAATCATCATTGCCACCAGCGGCGTGTTGTTGAGAAAGGCACTGCCAATGGCCACCGGCGGCAAAATCCGAAGCTGCGCCTGCCTCAGAGAGCGCGGAAACCCCACCAGTTTGTCGGCCACCAGTGTAATGGCGCCGGTGGCGTACATCCCGGCAGCAACCATAAACAGCACACCCACGGTAATCACTCCGGCGTTGGAAAAGCCCTTGAGCAACTCTTCTTCCGGGGCCAGGCCCAACGTCAAAGCCGCGGTCAGCGCCCCTAAAAAGATAACCCAGGCCGGCAAATTGGTTTTGATGAGCATAACAAACAGAGCCACCAAAATGGCCAGGGTCAGCCAGGCATCAAGTGTCATATCTAATAATCTCCCCGCTGCGGTAAGTCATTAATTTCATCAGTATTGTTCATTTGAGGCAACTGCCAATTAATTGGAGTCATGTTTTATTGCCGCCGCGCCTGGTTGAGATTGCTCCAGCCGCTCTTTGACATACTTCAAAACTTCGCGGACGCTGGCAACAATAGGCACAGCAATAATTCCCCCCAGCAGGCCAAATTGATGGATACCCACCAATGCGCTCAACATAACAACCAGTGGAGGCATCTCAATGGCCTGCCCCTGAATTTGCGGAGTCAGGAAACTGTCTTCCAGCTTTTGAAGAGAAAAATAAAATAACCCCACAATAACCGCCAGGAGCAGATGGTTAACATCTAACCAGGCAGACCCCTGAAACAAAGCCACAATAATAGCCGGCACGGTTGCCAGAATTGGCCCCAGGTTAGGAATTATTTCTAACAGGCCGGCAATAAAGCCCAATGCCAGAGCATTCGGAATACCCAGCAGCCACATTCCCAGGGTTACAATAACACCAACCGCCAGCATCACGCCCAATTGCCCGCGAATGTATGCTTTCCAAATGAGTAATATCCGCGAAAGGACCTCTTTGAATTCTGCGGCTAAAGATGCAGGAACTGCAAAGCGCAAGCCTGCACTCAGCCACGAAAGGTCAAGCAACATATACAGTGTAAAGGTGAGCGTGAAAAAGAAGGTTATGAAAAAGGAGATGATGCCGCTAATGCCTGACAAGGCTGAGCCAAGTACAGAAACCAGCAGGCTCATCACTTCTTCCGGTGATTCTTGAATATAATCCAGCAATGATGCATTCAGAAAACCAAGAATCGGTTCGGTGATGGCTGAAAAATCAAAAACATAGTCTCCAATTTCAATCGGCTGTATGTCTGTTAACAAAACAGCCAGTTCCTGAGACAACGTCTCAAGTGATATGACCAATGATTTTGCCAGCTCTCCCAGCGAGGTGATAAGCGCCGGAAGTAATACCAGCGGGATTGCCAGAAACAGCAGCAAAATCAGCATTGTTAAAATTACGGCAACTGTTTTATTCAGGCGTAACCGGCTGTGAAACAAAGTCACGGCGGGTCTCAACAAAAAAGCCAAAATTGCGGCGGTAACCAGATTGGACCAGTAGGGGCGCACCAATAACAGCGCCGCCGCCGGGGCCAGAAGTAACAAAACTGTACCTGCCACGCGAGCGGGCTTGCCCCAGGGGGGTATACTTGCGGGGGGTGCGTCTTGATTTTGTGTGGTCATAACAATTATTCCGGCACTACCACCGATAAGACGCGAGACCTTACTTTGATAGTTACTGGTGTGCGGCCAATGTACTCACCGTCAGCCCAGATGGGCTGGTCGGGGTCGGTGTCAATGGTTAGTTCCCGGCACTGCCGGTAATATTGTTTGGCGGCAGGGGTATCCCGGTCAAGAAAACGGTCTACTGCTGCGGTAATTGTTTCTCTGGCTGCCTGGTTCAGCACAAAGGCATCCAGCAAGCCGTCATCAATGGCATAGGTGTGGGTAATGGCAAAGCCGGTGCCCATCATTCCGGAGTTTACCACATAAACCTTGTTAGCCTCAAATTCAACCGTTTCAACGCCATCAATAATGGCCTGATATTTGGCTGTTGCCATACTATCTTTTTGCCGGCGCAATGAGACAGCATAGGCAAAAACACCGTATTTATCTTTCATCTCACGGCTGGTTTGCTGTTCAGGCTCAATGCCCACGTAGAGCCGT
>RFJF01000242.1 GCA_003695455.1 Chloroflexota bacterium | reverse complement strand
TTGGCTGGATTCTTTAATTTCCGGGGTAAGCCGGTCTTCTGATACCAGCGCCAGCGGCAGGTCGCCGCCGGTCATCCGACCAAAGCCAGAAGCCACAGTCAGCGCGGCTTGCAGTTCGGCGGCGGTGGGTTGGCTGGGCACAACCAGCGCGGCCTGTTCAGGAATGAAGGTTTGCTGAAAAATGGGATACGGCAGGTGGGCCAAATCCGGGGCAAACTCGGTCACACTGAACGGCACAAGCAACCGTGACTCAGGCAGAATCTGGACGTTGGCGTGCTGGTTGGTGCCGCAGGCCTCGTCATTTTCAAACACAACCTTCAACCGGTGGCGAGGCGTCTCGCCGCTGGTGGCAAACGCCTCCGCCGGAATATCGAGCGTGAGAGTTTGCGCACGGTTAAGCGTGACCGGAACGGTATCCAACCGGACATCGTTGAGCGAGACCTCCAGCAAGCCACCGGTTTCCGTGGCCGAATCGACTCCCCAGGAATCGAGGTCAAGTTGAAGCTGCGCGCCCTCTTTGGGCTGCCAGTGGGCCGGCAGGCTGAAGTAGTAGGATGCAACGGCGTATGGCCCTTTGAGCCGGCGCGCCTTGTACCCCAGCGCGGTAAAATCAACCTCGGCGGAACCGCCGGAGCTATCTGCCACCACCCGCACCAGGCCGGGCTGTGGCGTCTCTCCGCGGGCGTGAGCCAGCGGGGTCACAGCCGGCAGCAGCAAGCTCAGCAGCATCATCAAGCTAAATAATTTTTTCATGGTTTGCCTCCTCAAATCAGGTCCGAAGTCAGTTGCCGGATTCCGGTATCCATTTATTACTTGTTTTGTTGAAATCATTGTTCATTGCCTCGCCGCTCAACGCGCTGCCAGAGAACGCCCTGCCGTTGGGTGAGGTGCATCCGCAGGCCGCGCAGAGCGGCCAGATTGCTGTTGACAAAAAAGGTGGGAATATACAGCAATTTGCCGATTTTGCCGCCGTATTCGGCGGTGCGGCCCAACCCGGCCAATCCGTAAAAAGCCATCTGCCCGGTTAGCAGAACTGCCGCCGCCCGGTTGGCCCGCAGAGCCGCCAGCAAACTGCTGACCAGCGCGCCAATCATCGCCAGCGGAACCAGCGGCCGGCTGAATTTGTGCGAAACCACCTGCCACACCGCCAGCGGCTGCTGCCACGGCAGCAGTTGCGGAGCCAGCCGCATGGCCTGGTAGCGTCCGCTGATGATTCGCGCCCGGCGAGTAACCTCGTCTTGCGCCGTGGCCGACACCCGCTCAAATGAGCGCGCCGCCGGGGCGTAAATCACCCGGTAACCACGCCGGATCAAATCGAGCGCGATGTAGAAATCATCGTTGATGATTTCTGCGGGCGGCGGGCGGAACAGACTGCGCCGCACGGCCAGAATCTCGCCGGCCACGCCGGTGCAGGTTCCCAGCCGGGTTTCCTGCTTTTTGATGGCCGATTCGTAGCGCCAGTAGAGCCCCTCGGAGTCGCCCAGCGCGCCGTCGCCGGAGAGGATGGACTTGGCCCCGCTGACCGCGCCGACGGTGGGGTCAGCAAAGGGCGGCGTGAGTTGGCGCAGGGCTTGCGCATCGTACAAATTGTTGGCGTCAGAAAAAACCACCACTTCGCCGCGGGCGCGGGTCATGGCCCGGTTGATGGCTGCCATTTTACCGCGCCGTTCCGGGCTGAAGCTGAGTTCCACACCCCGGTCTGCAAACGTGCGCACAATATCGGGGGTGCGGTCGTTGGAGCCGTCGGCGGCCACCAGAATTTGCAGTTTGCCCGCCGGGTAATCCAGCGAGAGGCTGTTTTCCAGCTTGCCGGCAATGCATGCCTCCTCATTGTAGGCCGCAACCAGCAAGGTCAGCGAGGGGGTGCTGTTTTCATCACGTTGCAGCGCGCGGGGGCGCAGTTTTGCCAGCACCGCCAGCAGCGCCGGGTAGCCGGCGTAGGTGTACACAATAAAGCCTACACAGGCCCAGAATAATTTCATCATGCCGCGTGACTCCGCTGTTCGTCCGGCACATTTGCCGGATACATTTCTGCCGGTTCGGACTGCGGCACAGTGTCACGCAGTTGAGATGGCTCAACAACCATCCGGCCGTGGGCCGCCAGCACGGAGTCGTACAATCTGCGCAGACGCTGCGCCACGGCGGGCAGGGCGTAATCGCGCTCAATCCGCAGGCGAGCCAACTGCCCAAATTGCCGGCACTGGAACGGGTCTGCCAGCAGGGTCACAAGCGCCTCCTGCAACTGTTCTGGTTGGTCCGGGGGAATTAGCCAGCCGCCGTGGCCGTGCTCAACCACATCGGGCGCGCCGCCCACGTTGGTGGCAATCACGGGCAGGCCCACCGCCAGCGCCTCCAGCAGAGCATTCGACAGCCCTTCGGTGGCAGACGGCAGAACAAACAAATCGCTGGCTTGCAGGTGCGGGGCCACATTGTCCACCCGGCCACAAAACAGCACGCCATCGCCGGCCTGCTGCCGCAACACCGATTCCTGCGGGCCGGTTCCCAAAATCAGCAGGGTTGCGGCGGGGTGTGCTGCGCGCACGGCCGGCCACACATCCAGCAACTGATTCACCCGTTTTTCTGGCGAGAGCCGG
>RFJF01000241.1 GCA_003695455.1 Chloroflexota bacterium | reverse complement strand
CCCATTCCACCGGATACCCCAACTCCCGTGTCCACATCCGACCCCGGTGGCGGTGGCGGCCCGGTGTCTACGCCTGAGCCGCCCCCAACATCCGCTCCGCCTGTGGCAACTGCCGTGCCGCCCGGCGCTACTGCTATTGCCGCGGCGCCCGCGCCCGGGCCTACAGCCACCCCGGCGGTGCTCTACCTGCCGGAAACCGGGCAAAGAAATGGCGGAGGGCTGAACCCGGTCTTTTACATTGTGTTGGTGTTGTTACTGGGGGTCAGTTTAAGCGGCTTGTTGATATGGCGCGCCCGGCATGAGTAACCATTCGCCATTACGTAAATAAAATCTCGCTGGCCGGTTTTTGCTGGAAAAAGACCGGCCAGTTTTTTTGATGCTAAATTCGACGGTCGGGCGTTCACTGGCATCGGGTACCTGCCCATACCGGGTCTCTGATTTTATGTAATTCTTGAAAATAGTGTAAAATGGTTGCACCTTCTTGGTGTCCAGTCTTTTTCCCAAAAAAAAATCATAGCGCCGTCAGAATTTCAACGCCATGCCACAAGTGACGCACGAAAAAAAGCAGACCGGTCTAAAAAAATGGGCCCGCTGGTTGCAGCCAGCCTGGCGCTGTTTATTGTGGTGGTTGACTCAACCATGATGAAATTTGACCCCGCCCAGCGGGTTTCTGCCGCAGAGTCTGCGCGGGCATCGTAATTAAATATTTTGCGGTACCGGCTTGAGAGGGAATATGCCACACATTGCCGGGCTAACCCAGGCCCAGGTGCTTGAACAGCGACGGCAGGGGCACGGCAACGACATCAAACTGTCAACCAGCCGTTCCTACAAAGACATCATACTGACTAATGTATTCAACCCGGTCAATCTGGTGTTGTACGCCATTGGCGGCGGTATGCTGCTGGTGGGCGATTTGAAAAGCGCGTTTGCCACCGTGATGCTGGTGCTGTTCAACGCCGTGGTGGGTATTATTCAGGAAGTGCGCGCCAAAAAACAGCTCGACCAGATTGCCCTGCTGGCCCGCGCCAAAATATCGGTGCGGCGCGACGGGCAGGAACAGCAGATTGACCCCGCCGAACTGGTGCTGGGCGACGTGCTGGTCATCCGTTCCGGCGACCAGATTCCGGTGGACGGAACCGTGGTGGGCGACGGCAAAATGGAAGTGGACGAGAGCGCGCTCACCGGTGAAAGCGACCTGATTGCCAAACTCCCCGGCGACGCCGTGCTGTCCGGCAGCTTTTGTGTGACCGGCGCGGCACAAGTAGAAGCCACCGCCGTGGGCGAACAGAGTTTTGCCAACAAGCTCACCAAAGACGCCCGCCAGTTCAAACTGGAACAAACCCCCCTCCAGCGAGAAGTCAACCGCCTGCTGCGGATTTTGCTGCTGATTGTCATTTTCTTTGGCTTTTTGGCGGTCATGGCCCTGTTTGTCCTCAAATTGCCGGTGAGCATCTGGCTGCAAATTATCGCCGTGATTACCGGCTCGGTCTCTGCCGGATTGCTGACGCTGATTACCCTCAACTATTCGTGGGGATCGGTGCGGATTGGGCAAAAGGGCGGGCTGGTGCAGCAAATCAACGCCGTTGAATCGCTCAGCAACGTCAGTGTGCTCTGCACCGATAAAACCGGCACGCTGACCGCCAACAAAATCAAATTTCACGATGTTTTCCCCGTAGGCGTGAACAAGGCCGAACTGGAACAGTGGCTGGCCAATTTTGGGGCCAGCGCCGGCAGCACCAACAAAACCAGCCAGGCCATCATCGAGGGGCTGCCGGGCAGCAGCCGCCGGGTCAGCGACGAAGTGCCGTTTTCATCGGCCCGCAAATGGTCGGCCATCGCCTTTGACGATGCGGCAGTAAAGGGCGCGTATGTGCTGGGCGCGCTTGAAATGCTGCAAGAGTATTTCGCCGTGCCGGACGATGCCCGCCGCCAACTGGCCGATTGGTCGGAGCAGGGGCTGCGAGTGCTGGTTTTTGCCCGCAACACGCAAGTGACCACCCTGCACGCCGGCGACGACGAGCCGGTACTGCCGCCGCTGGAACTCATCGGCGTGGTCAGTTTCAGCGATGAATTGCGCCCCCACTTGCAGGAAACGCTCAGTTCCTTCACCGAAAACGGCGTCAAGCTGAAGGTCATCTCCGGCGACAACCCGCAAACCGTGGCCGCGCTGGCCAAACAGGCGGGCCTGCCCGGCAACCTGAAGGCCGTATCCGGGCCGGAACTGGCCCACATGTCGCCCGGCGAATTTGCCCAGACCGCCGCCGAAGCGACCGTGTTCGGGCGTATCACGCCCCAGCAAAAAGAGGCGCTGGTAGATGCCCTGCGCAATCAGGGCGAATACGTAGCCATGATGGGCGACGGCGTGAATGATGTGCTGTCGCTGAAAAAGGCCAACATGGGCATTGCCATGGAAAGCGGCAGCAGCGCCACCCGCTCGGTGGCGGCCATGATTTTGCTGGGCGATTCGTTTGAGGCCATGCCGCAGGCCCTGCTTGAAGGGCAGCGCATTGTCAACAGCATCCAGAATATTCTCAAGTTGTTTATGGTCACGGTGTTTGCCCTGCTGCTACTGGTTATTGGCATCAGCTTTTTGCAGCTTGGCTTTCCGTTTACCACCCTGCAAAGCACCCTGCTCTCGTTTTTTGCGCGGGGCGCGCCGCCGCTGGTGCTGGCGGCGGTGGCGGTGGCCGGCCGGCAAAAAGGCTCGCTGACCAGCAATTTGCTGCACTACACCCTGCCGGCCAGTTTGCTGCTGTTTGTGTTCGGCTTGCTGGTGTACGTGGGCGTATTTTTTGCCGTCAAGAACGATCTGGCGACCGTGCCCATCAGTCAGGAGGCCATTGTGCAACTGGGCCGCAATTCTGACCTGGATTTGAGCGACCTCAGCCCCGAAGGTTTCATTCAGGTGGTTTCTGTTTTTTCGGCGCAAACGGCGCTGACCACGTTTTTTGTGCTGGCCGGCTTAATGCTGATGGTCTTTGCCGAGCCGCCCCTTCGCTGGCTGGCCGGCGGCGCGCCCTACAGCGGCAACTGGCTGGCAACAATTGCCGCCGGGGTACTGCTGGCAGGGTACGTGATTGTGCTGTCATCGGCAAGCCTGCGCGCCTTTTTTGATTTGGTGGCCCTGCCGCTCTGGTTTCACCTGTATGTGCTGTTGATGACCGGCGCGTGGATTTTGGTGCAGCGGTTTGTGTGGCGCCGGTTATTGTTTGAGAAACTGCTGGACATTGAAGCGGAAGTGGTACCGGCCTGAATCTTGCAAGTCGCAGGTGGCAGGTCGCACAATAGTAAAGTCTAACTACCCTACACGTTGAGTAACGGACAAAATTTATCCACAGATTCACACAGATGAAAACAGATAAAAGCAAAAATTATTAAAAAATCCGTGAAAATCTGTGTCCATCTGTGGACTGGTTTAAAACTGTAGGGTGATTAGTTACAAAGTTACAGAGTCGCAGAGTCATCATTCCCTGAATCCTGACTCCCGACCCCTGAACCCTATTCTCAAAGGAGCAACCCATGTTATCGTTACTGTTTGCGGCGCTGTTTGCGCTGGTGTTGGGGCTGGCGTTCACCTTTGCCGGTTACCGCGTGTTTCTGGTCATGCTGCCCATCTGGGGATTTTTTGCCGGGTTCTGGCTGGGCGCCGAAGCCACCACCCTGATTTTTGGGGCCGGGTTTCTGGCCACCACCACCGGCTGGGTCATCGGCTTTATTTTGGGGCTGCTGGGTGCGGTGCTGTCGTACATGTTTTACGCGCTGGGCGTGGCGCTGGTTGCCGCCGGATTTGGCTGGGCGCTGGGCGCTGGGCGCTGGGCTGATGGGCGCCATCGGTTTTAACCCGGGGCTGATTACCGGCATTGTAGGCCTGGTGGTGGCATTGGTGATGGTGGTGCTGGTGCTGGGGCTGAACCTGCAAAAGTATGTCATCATTGCCATTTCAGCCATTGGCGGAGCCAACGCCGTGGTGCTGTCGGTGCTGCTGGTGCTGGGCCGGGTGTCGCTGGACGGCGTTTTTGGTGCGGGTAACGCCATTCAGCCGGTGCTGCGCGATTCCTGGTTCTGGCTGCTGCTGTGGGCGGTGGTTGCCATTGCCGGGATTG
>RFJF01000240.1 GCA_003695455.1 Chloroflexota bacterium | reverse complement strand
CTCCAGCGCCGGCCGCCGCTGGCCTCGATGATGATGTGTTCCGGCGGCGGCCGGCGCTGGAGCAGGTTGTTGAGGGTTACCCCCAATCCGCCGCTGAGCGTACAGCACACGCAGCCGTTAGCCAGATTGATGGTCTCGCCGTCCCGGCTTTCAATCAACCCGGCATCAATGTTGATTTTGCCAAAATCGTTGACGATGACCGCCAGCCGCCGGCCCTGGTTGTGGCGCAAAATGTGGTTGAGCAGGGTGGTTTTGCCCGCGCCCAGGTAGCCGCCGATGACGGTCAGGGGGATGGGTTGTGGGGTCATTTTACTCCGCCGGGAAGAGCTTGCCGCCGACAACCGTGCCCCACACCGGGATGTCTTTCAGGGCCATCGGGTCCACCTCAAAGGGGTCTTGTTCCAGCACGGCAAAATCGGCCCACTTGCCGCATTCGATGGTGCCGACTTCGTGGTCCATCTTCAGTTGGTAGGCGGCGTCTACCGTCACGGCCTTGAGCGCGTCGTACACGGAGAGGCGTTCATTTTCGCCCAGCACTTTGCCGGAGGCGGTCACGCGGTTGACGGCGCACCACATCAGCATCAGGCCGCCTACCGGCGTGACCATTTCATCGGAGTGAACAGAGAACTGCACGCCTTCGCGTTTGGCCGTGCCCAGAGCGTTCATCTGGTGGGCGCGTTCCGGGCCGACGGTATCGGTCAGGTGCTGGTCGCCCCAGTAGTAAATGTGGTTGATGAACATGTTGGCGCTGGCTCCCAGCTTTGCCATGCGGCGGAACTGGTCGGCTCCGGCAAGCTGGTTGTGCTGGGCGGTGTGGCGGTGGTCGGGCCGGGGGGCCTCAATGAGTACCTGCTCCAGGGTATCCAGGAACAGCTCGGTGGCTTCATCGCCGTTGGCGTGAACGTGCAGGGTGAGACCGGCTTTGTGATAAGCCAGCATTTCTTCCTTAAAGCGTTCCGGGGCCACGTACCACAGCCCGTTGCGCCCATCGAGATAATGCGGCCAGCGTATCCGGGCGGTGTAACCCTGAATGGAGCCATCGAGCCAGATTTTTGCCAGGGTGCCCAGCCGCAGTTTGTCCGAACTGTACTCGGCCAGGCTGAGAGCCTGCGCGGCCATCTCGTTGGGGTCACTGGGGCCGCCAAAGCGGGTGGAGTAGGCAATGACCATGCGGGTGGGGAAGTCGGGGTCGTTGACCACGGTCTGCCAACTGGCAATGGCCTCCGGGGTAATGGCGCTGGCCCCCAGCTCGGTGGCGGTGGTAACGCCGGCGTTGCGGGCCAGGCGGCCAAAGCTCCACTTGGCGTCATCGGCGTTGAAGCTGGCCCACAGCCGGGGAAAGACGGACTTGACCGACATAATGGCCGGCATACCCTGCAACTCGCCCACCAGTTGGCCGTCCGCGTCCCGAACCAGCCCTTCCATTTCCGAGTCTGCGCCGATGTTGTCGCGGCGCATCAGGGCCGAGTTGACGGAGACGATGTGCCCGCTGACGTGATGCACGTAAACCGGGCGGGTGGTGGATACCTGGTCCAGTTCGGCGGCGCGGACGTTTTCGCCGGGGAAGTAGATGGGGTCCAGTCCCCAGGCAATCAGCGGCTCGTCGGGGTCGGTCAGTTGGGCTTCGGCCTCTTTCAGCCGTTCGATGATTTCGGCCACGCTTTTGCAGCCCGTCCACAATTTGCCGTCCGGGGCAATGCGGTCGTAGTGGCCCACGTAGACAAATTTCCAAAAGCCGCCCACCACGGTATGCGAGTGGGCCTCAACAAAGCCGGGAATCAGCACTTTGCCGGCAAAGGTGTCGTCCACCTGGTGCGGCCCCCAGGCGGCCATATCCTCCGGCGAGCCTGTGCCCAAAATGCGGCCATCGCGCACGGCCACGGCGGTGGCCTCCGGGTTGGCCGGGTTCATGGTGATGATTTTTTTGGCAGTGTAAATGGTTACGGGGGATGTCATGATTTTCTCCTTAATTTATGTGATGTTGGTTTAACGTCCGGCGCGCGCCAACTGGCCGCGAATCTGGTTTCGCATTTTGACCAGTTCAGGGAAGGCGTAAAAGAAGCGGACTTTTTGGTCGGCAATAGAATCGCCGGCGGGCTTGTCTTTGAGCACAAAAAAGGTGAAGGATTCAGCAATGTCTTCGCCGGGGTTGGTGGCTGCGTATTCGGTGACAAAGCGGTCCTGGTAGGTCTGGTAAAACTCGTAGGCCAGGTCGCTGTATTCCTCTTCGGTTTCGGCGGCGTCCAGGTCCAGAAATTCATCGTAAATATCGGCCCAGAAGCGGTCAAAAAAGAGGTTGATGTACGATTGCGCTTCGGCGCAGCCTTCGCCGGTGAAAAAGTTGGGGCAGCTCAACTCGGTTTCTGTGGGCGAGTCATCTTCCATTGCGCCCGTGCCGGCGTCGGGGTCCGGGGGAACCTGTGCGCTTCTGAGCGTTAAAATGTGGGCAAATTCGTGAATGATGGTATGCACAAATTCCTTGTCCGGGCCGATGGGGTTGGGCGCGTCTTCAATGTCTACGGCCACAAACCAGTGGTAGGGGTCGTCGGGCAGGGGAGAAACAAAGGCCAGCGTTTCGTCCGGGCCGTCGGTGAAAATGTGATATTGGCGGGTTTCTTCTTTGAGGATGGTTTTGGGCAAGATGCTGCGGGTGAAATTCCAGATTTGCCGGTGGCGTTCCGGGTCGGTGTAGGCCGGGTCGGTTTCGTTTTCATTAACGCTGATGGGTGAAATATCAAGATTTTGGTCAAGGCTGTAGCAGGCGATGGGTGGGGTTTCGTCGTCGCTTTGCGCGTCGCAGCCGGCGGCGGAGGGGGGCAGGCCGGCGGG
>RFJF01000239.1 GCA_003695455.1 Chloroflexota bacterium | reverse complement strand
GATTCACCCCCATCTGGTGAGCGATGATGTTGGCCAGCGTGGTTTTGCCCAGTCCGGGCGGGCCGTAAAACAGCACGTGATCCAGCGCCTCGCCGCGCAATTTGGCGGCTTCAATCAGAATTTTGACATTCTGCTTGACCATCGTCTGTCCAAAATAGCTGTCCCAATCGGTGGGGCGCAGGCTGGTTTCTACCTGTTTGTCTTCGGTTTTTGCGTCGGGAGAAATGGGTCGGTCAGTCATGAGGGTGATTATACCACAAAATGGTCAAAGGTTAATCCACTCGACCGGTGAGCAGCAGCCGCCTGAGCCGCTCCCAACGATAGAGCCGGTTGCGCCACACAAACCACAGACCGGCCAGCAAGCCGCCCAACTCCCAGCCCCACAACTCTGGCCGCCGGGTGAAGGCGTACCAGTAGGCCAGTTTGATGTCAACTTGCTCGCTGCCGCGCTTGCCCCAAGTATGAAACCGCCACCCCCGAAAGGGCCAGTACCACGTATCGTGAAAAAACCACAGCCGGTCCAGCAACGCGTGGCCGTTGAAAGCCAGCGCATACAGCCACCACTGGGGGCGCTTCCACAGCACCAGCAGCAGCACCGCCAGATGCGCCAGCAGCGTGTGGGCAAACAGCACCGCCGATTTGTAACGGCGGTAAAAATAGAGCGCGGCCAGCGGTTTATCAATCAAATCCGGGCCGGTGGCAGCCAGCGCCAGCAGCCGGTAATCCATCTTTTTCAGCGCCGGGACCCGATTTTTGAGCAGGTCGGCGGCGGCAACGGTGTAGGCAATGTGGCTTTGAGGGAGCATACTCTTCCTTTGCAAAATAAGAATCAGGGATACATCGTTGTTCGATATCTGTTGTTCGCCTCAGGTTTATATTATCTTCACCACTTTGTCAATTCCGGGGGCAACTATTTTGGCTGCCAGTCGCCGGCGCCGGAGCCAGGCTGCAATTGCCCGGCGAACAAAGCGCTGCCGGCAAATTGTTGGGGGTTGACATGTTAAATAAAACTGGGTTAGACTGAGCAGGCCAACCTTCTCCTCACACAAACCGAAAATACGCCGTTCGAACAATACAGCACCTCTTCTGCCACCTTGAACGGCTTGATCATTACGTGCCTATCCGCAAATTCGCAGCTTTGGGGCTTGTTCCCAATTGTCCAGCCCACAAGAAGCTGCGCTGCTGTTCTATGGATAGACTCTTTCAGGATGTGCGCAGCCGGCCTGTAGCCCGGTTTTTTGTCCACAAAGGGCAAAACTACGCCAACTGCGTAACTCAGAATACAGAGAAACCCATGAAATTTCTGGCCGCCTATATTCCAATAGACCGCCGCCGGGCTATAGCCGCTGGTACAGACCTGCCCAATCGGATGACAGGCTCGGTGTTGATGGCTGACATTTCCGGATTTACGCCACTGACCGATACGCTGGTCAGAGAACTTGGCCCCAAACAAGGGGCCATCGAACTGACCAGGCAGTTGAACAATGTGTACCGTATGCTTGTCAATAAAGTTCACCGCTACCGGGGCAGTGTTGTTGGCTTCAGCGGCGATGCTATTTCCTGCTGGTTTGATGACAACCGTCCGGCGGAATCAGGGCAGGCGGGTTTGCGGGCGGTTGCATGCGCTCTGGCAATGCAGCGCGCCGTTGCCAAGATGGCCGCCGTAAAAACCCCGTCCGGAAATATTTTACCCCTTGCCATCAAAGTGGCTGTTGCCACCGGGCCGGTGCGGCGTTTCAGGGTGGGCGACCCCAACGTGCAATACCTTGATGTGCTGGCAGGGGCAACTGTGAACCGGATGGCCGCCGCTGAAAAACAGGCTTCACAGGGAGAAATTGTTGTTGAGTTACAAACCGTTGCCGGCATTGGAGATAAATTAACGGTAACGGAATGGCGGGAGGATAATAAACAACGCTTTGCGGTTGTGGGCGGTGTGACGTTGCCAGATGTTTCTGATTTGGCTCAGGATGCTGCGTTCTCCGGAAGCGGCGAAGAAACGCCATTGAATGAAGCTCAGGTGCGCCCCTGGATTCTGGCTCCAATCTACGAACGTTTGAACGCAGGGCACGAGCGATTTTTGGCCGAGATACGCCCGGCGGTGGCGCTGTTTTTGAGATTTAGCGGGTTCGATTACGACCGCGATGACGCTGCCGGCCAAAAACTTGACGCATACATTCGCCGGGTGCAAAACGTGTTGGCTATGCACCAGGGTTACCTGATTCAGTTAACCTTTGGCGAAAAGGGGAGCTATCTGTATGCTGCCTTTGGCGCACCGCTAGCCCATGACGATGATCCTTCCCGGGCTGTGTCTGCGGCGCTCGAACTGCGCTCCATCTCTTCCGCGCCGGATTTTGGACAGGAAGTACAGATTGGGATCAGTTGGGGGCGCATGCGTGCCGGAGCCTACGGCAGCACTGCTCGCCTGACGTATGGCGTAATAGGTGATGAAGTAAACGTTGCAGCGCGGTTGATGCAACAGGCTGAGCCGGGGCAAATTATTGTCAGCCAGCGCATTGCCGGCGCCGTAGCCAAACATTTTCGTCTTAAAGCTGTTGGCCCGCTTCAAATCAGGGGCCGGCAAACAGATGTGCCGGTATCCATGGTTTTGGGGCGTCAAATGCCGTCGTTGGCCCGGCTGGATTCTCATTTCGACAACCCGCTGGTAGGGCGTCGCAATGAACTGGCGCAATTACGGCCGTTGTTGGCGCGTGTTTTGGCCGGCAAGGGGCAAATTATCCGTCTGGAGGGCGCAGCCGGTGTTGGAAAAAGCCATTTCATTGTTGAGTACGCCAGACACGCCCTTGACCAGGGCTTACAAATAATTGTGGGCGCGTGCCAAAGCAGCACGCGGGCCATTCCGTATTACCCCTGGAATCAGATATTCCGCACGTTGTTTGAACTTCCGGAACGGCCGCTGCCCGGAGAAAATCAACACGCGCTCATCATGGGCCAAATCAAGCAAGTTGAAGCCGCAATTGACCGGAGTAATCCCGGCTGGCGCGTGCGGTTGCCGCTGTTGGGTGATTTGTTGAACCTGCCCATTGCCGAAAACGAGACGACAGCGGCCTTTGAGGCTCATTTTCGGCAAGAGGCATTAATTGCGCTGGCGGTTGACATGATTCAGGCCTGGGCCGAAAGCCACCCCCTGTTGCTGCTGCTTGAAGATGTTCACTGGCTGGATGAGGCTTCTCAACGGTTAACTGTGGCCATCGGACGGGCAATTGCCAGCCTGCCGGTTTTGTTGGTTTTGGTGCAGCGGCCACCGGACTTCCCTATGATGCCGGAACTGGATGGATTGTCTCATTACCGGTACACCCATCTGGCTGAACTTTCCAGGCAAGAAACCGAGGAACTGGCCGCGCACCAACTGAAAGGTGAGCCTTCTACGCTGGTTCTGTCTCTGATTCAACAATTATCACAAGGCAACCCCTTTTTTTCCGGAGAATTACTCAACACGCTGCGTGAGTCGGGCCGCATTCAGCAAACTGCTGCCGGAGGGTGGGAATTTTCTGCCGCAATGTTTAATGCACTGCGCCAGGGAAATTCTCTGGGCAGAGACGCGCAGCACGGCGAATGGATATTAACCCGGGATGCACTCTCTCCGGCCGTGGACCTCGGTATTCCGGATTCGGTTCAGGGGGTGGCGCTCGCAAACCTGGACCGGCTGACCGAAGCCGCCAAACTGACCCTCAAAGTAGCCAGCGTTATTGGCTACACTTTTGAACTGGATTTACTGGCCGGCTCTTATCCCGTTTACCCGGAGCAAACCATGTTGCTGGCACAGATTGGTCTTTTGGAAGAACGAGGCTTAATTCGGCGGGGGTTGGACACAAATCAACTGACATTTACGTTCAGGCATCACATCATTCAGGAAACTGTTTACGATACGTTATCCGGCAACCAGCAGCGTGATTTGCACCTGGCGGTTGGGGAATCGCTGGAACAATTACAGCCCGACGCAGTGGAGCGTCTGGCCTATCATTATTCTCGCAGCGGCGCGCGCAACAAAACCATGGTCTATCTGGATAAAGCGGCGCGCAAAGCACAGCGCGGTTACGCCAATGAAACGGCCCTGAATTATTACAATCAGGCTCTGGGTCTTGAGGAACGGTGGGAATGGCGGCAAAACCAGGTAAAAATCCTCCACATTCTGGGACGGCGCAAAGAAGAAGCGGCCGGCTTGCAGACACTTCAAAACAACCCGGAGTCGCGTGGTGCAGAGGTAGACTATTTGTGGGCGCAGTATTATGAAGCAACCGGCAACTACCCGCAGGCTCAGGCTGCCGTTGAAAGCGCCCTGTCTACCAACAGGAAGTTGGGCAATTTTAAAGGTGAGCTACGCTGTTTGGTTCAACTCGGCCTGATTGCCTACCGGCAAGCAGATTACGAAACCGCCCAAAAATGGTATCGTCAGGCGCTTTCCCTGTTTCATGATGATGAAACCTACTCGAATGAGATGTTACAGATTTTTGCCCGGGCGTTTGGCGGCCTGGGTGTTGCCCACCACCAGCAGGGAAATTTTGATGAGGCGCATCTTTATTACGAGCAAGCATTGGCTTTGAGTCGCTCAAGCGGCAACCGCCAGGCTGAAGCAGACACCCTCAACGGCTTGGGCGCAACTGCCTTCTACTTACGCAACTTCACTAAAGCCCATAATTACCACAAACAGGCATTAAAGATTCAACGCTCTATCGGCAATCGCGCCGGTGAGGGCGTAAGTCTGTATAACCTGGCGCAAGTTGCTCATGATATAGGAAACTTCAGCCAGGCCCAAAATTACTTGTCAGAAGCGTTAATTATTCTACAGAGTACCGGCAACCGGTGGCAAGAGGTCAATGTATGGAATGATTTGGGCATCTTATACCGTGAACTGGGAGATCTTTCCAAAGCGCAGAAATCTTTAGAGAACGGCTTACAGATTGCCAGGGACATCGCCGACGAGGAAGGGCAGGCTTATCTCCTGTCCAATCTGGGATTGGTTGTACAGGACCAGGGGAATCTGGCCGAAGCCGAACGGCTGCTGAGGTTGGGGTTTGAGTTAATGCAGGCTGTGGATAACAAGCGCCAGATGGCCTTTTTTCTTAGCTACCTGGCAATAGTTAGCCTGCAGGCAACCAACTATGAACAGGCCATAGCATACGCCAGACAAGCCCTGGCGCTTTGGCAAATGCTAAATCTGCACATCCGAACAGCGGATGATTTGGCTACCCTGGCTGCCGCTTATCTGTATACAAACAACACACCCAAAGCGCTTTATTATGCTGAACAAGTCCTGTCTATCCTTGATGAATGTGGGGGTGAAGGGCCGGATTTTCCTCAGCGAGACTTCTTTATCGGCTATCTGGTATTGGCGGCAACCGGACAGAATAAGAAAGCCTATGTTGCCCTAAAGTCTGCCCATGACTTGATAATGGGTCGGGCAGAAAAGATCACCGACCCGACCCTGCGCCGGTCATTCCTGAAACACGTGCCTACCAATCGCCGGATTGTGGCAAGTTACAAACAAGTGAGTGCCGGAGAATAACAATATTAAGGGCTTCTGTGATTCCCAATCTCGGTTGACCAACCGGCGGCAAACAAGAGGTGAATCCAGGTGCCGTTAGGATTGTTGTCCAAATCGTCCAATGTGCCTTCGGGAATGGGGGGCGGGGTGACATTGGCGGGCAATATGCCGTTTCCGGCGTTATCTTCAAAAAACTTCTCTCCCTTCACCCAATCTTTCCACAAGGTATTCGGAGGCGCAGGCAGCGGGGGTAACCCCGGGAACGTTTGCCCGGTCATAGCCCCTAAAGCCGATTGGAAATCTGTGTACAAACTGTTGATATGCAGGCTGCCGGATTCATTCAGGGCAACGCCGTCAAGCAGGTCAAGGGTTTCACGGATGACTCTATCAACCGCAAAATTGGTATGGTCAATTCCTGACCCTGGGGAGATGTAGTCGGCAATTAACTTTCTATTCCCGTTTCGGAGTACAATCTCCACAGGGTTGCCGCGCCGGGCCTTGCGCACGTTCCAGGCGGCCAACAAATCTGAAGCCAGCGATAGACTTCTAGCCCGTTCGCCAATCACTTTGGTGTAGATGTCGGGTCGCAAAGCAGGGGCGGGATGATTGGAATCGGCCGCGGTGAATTTTTCCTTTGAATAGTTGTGCAGCGCCAGGTGCTGGCTGGACAAAGCCATAACCGGCCCGCCGGCAAGGCAGCCAAAAACATCGGCAAAGATTTCTTCCGTCCAGCGCTTGACCCAGATTGGCGTATTTGGCACGCGAGTGTTCAGAGATTTGCAAATGCGAACTCCGTTAACCTCGCCATAGCGGTAGACATAATGCCCAATTTCGTGCGGAATCGCCAGAATATCCCGCCCAATTGAGCCGCTGGTCAGGGGAATGCCAATCAACACAATGGGGGCGTAAGGCACAATGCGAACGGACGGATTTTTTTGCACATAACAGAGGGCGGTGCTCCCCGGCGGCAGCAATCCACCGGCCCGCCCAATAATTGACTGCGCATACCGGTCAGCCTGGGCCAGAATTTGTTGCACATTGGCCGGGCAGGCCTGACGAAGGTTTGCGGCTCGTGTAATTACATCCAGATCGTTATTGATTTGGTCCAGAATCACCTTGAGTACAAATTCTGCCGGAAAATTTCCGGTGTACTCTAGCAATCCCCCCAAATTCTGCCGAAAGAATTGATAATGCTCCCCGCCAAAAGCCTGCAAACGCCGGGCCAAATTGTGAATGGCCGCTTGCCGTGGAAAAGCCGATTCCGCCGCCGGGTCATAGCAGGTGATAAATTCATTCAGCCGGGTGTACAAATTGTCCCAACGATTATCCCAGATTGTTAAATCCGGAATCTGATTCACAGCCATTTTACCCCCTCCTGTTTAAAATATGAGTTACGCAGCTGGCGATGTTGTGCCCCTTGCGGCACAAACGGGTACAAGCCCTGTGCTACAGGCCAACTGCGTAAGTGCTGAAAAAATATTCGTTCGTGATGAACTTTTACCAGCGTTCAAGGTGCGCTTCTATCCGGCTGTCTCGTTCTGCCATAACCCGGTCAAGGTCCAAAATCGTAATCTTTCCGGAGTCAAATTCAATTAATCCCCGCTTGCGCCAGTCGGCCAGAATGCGGTTAATCCACTCCCGGCGCGCGCCCACCAGCGAGGCCAAATCGGTCTGGTTCAGGTCCAGATTCAGCTCAAAACGTCCGTTTTCACCAACTTTCTGCCCCAACTGTTCATTGTAAAGCAACAAGATGTGCAACAGACGCCCGGCGGCATCATACTGGGCAATTGTCTCGGCGTAGCTGGCCGTCCAGCGAAGTTTTTGAACCAGCAATTTACACATAGCCATAGCCAACCCCGGGCTGGACTGCATATGGTACAAAAATCTGTCTTGCACCATTTGCAGCAGCGTTGTGGGGCCAATGGCTTTGGCCGTGGCCGACCGGGGCTTGCCGTCAATGGCCGCAAACTCACCAATCACATCGTGCGTGGAAAAGATGTTAATTGAGGTTTCACTCCCGGCCGGGCAAATTCTAAAAATACGCACCTTGCCCTTGACCACAATATAAACTTCGCGGCTAACATCGCCTTGATGAAAGATAATCTCATCCCTGGCGTACTCCCGAAGGCGAAAATCGCTAACTAACGTTGCCAGTTCATCCTCCGCAAGGTCCGCAAACAAAGGCACACCTTTGAGCAACCTGACACGTCGCAAAAGGGCGCCATTCTCGTCTGATGCCGAAAACATATTTCACCGTCCAGCTTTGATTTTAATGGGGATTGGTCACCAGAAATTATAGCCTGAGATTATTATACATCAACATGACCCAAATCACTGTGTTTTACCACACACATTCGCTATATTTTTGAAATAAACTGGTAAACCAGGCAGCCACCCCCCTCAATCACAAACACCTGTGTTCTGGCACACAGCATATTATGGTAAAAGCTGTTAGTGTGTTGGCACAGACATTGCCAAAGTGTTGGCCAATGATTCTACGTTTGAGAAAGAAATTACAGTGTGCACATTTGGCTGGTTGCTTGTGGGTCACCTGGTTGGTGACTGGCTTCTACAAAACGATTGGATGGCCACACAAAAGCGGCAAGGTTACTACACCCCGGCCGGAATGTTGCACTACAGTATTTACACAGTTAGTATCCTTGCTGCCCTCTTTCTCTCTAAAACCGAAGACGTACCCTTCACCTTTTGGGTAACTGCCGGCGTAATTGTTTTCGCATCTCATTGGCTGATAGACGCCACAAATATTGTTGACCGCTGGATGCGGCTTTTGCGCCAGAGTGACTTGGCATGGTTGCGCATTGTGATTGACCAGATTGCGCATATTTTGGTTTTGGTGGTAATTGCCCTCCTTGCCCCCGATGCTATTCCCCGGTGTTAACCAGAACACCCATCGGTTGTCGCTCAACACACAGATTTCTCTAATCGAAGGTGTTACCCTTGTTATGAAAACGGGTAACAATGGCACCCAAGATGCCGTAACCCCGCGCAGAGGGCGTGAACTCAATCGGGCCGCTCTGTTCACTGCTACACCAATTAGCCGGGCCAGCAAACAAAAGGTAGAAAACAATAACAAATACAAAAATGGGAGAAAAACAATGATTACCAAGGTACTTAACCAAAAAGAATTTTTACTGACCAGTTTGAGCGATCCGGCGTTGCAGCCAAAATTTGTAAACCCTGTTCCCAACGCACTGGCCCCGGGCTTCAAATATGTACCCGACGCCAACAACAACTACAAGATCAGGGTTCAGCAAACCACGCAGATGACCGGCCTGCTGGGCCCGAACGGCAATCCTGTACCCACCACCGTGTGGGGTTATGGCGATAACCGCGGCCCCACCTGGCCCGGCCGCACCTTTGAAGTGCAGAGCGGTACCCCCGTCACAGTTAAATGGCAAAACCAACTGGACGGTCTACCGCACCTGCTCCCCGTGGATACCCACCTGCACTGGGCTTACAGCCTGCCTGACTACACGCAATACACCATTGCCAATGCCGGGGTGCCGCTTGTGCCCCACCTGCACGGCGGCCACAATGACAGCGCGGTCGACGGTAACCCGGAGTATTTCTTCAGCCCCGACTTTAACGTCATAGGCCCGCGCTGGGTTTCAAAATATTACAATTACGATAACAGCCAGCCGGCCGGCACGCTGTGGTACCATGACCACGCGCTGGGGATTACCCGGCTCAACGTTTACGCCGGACTGGCCGGTTTTTACATCGTCCGTGACGGTCAGGATACCGGCTTGCCGGATAACCCGTTGGGATTGCCGGCCGGCCCGTACGAACTGGCCTACGCCATTCAGGACCGCATGTTCCGTGACACCGGCGAGCTGTTTTACCCGGCCTTCCCCGGCGAACCCGCCTACGCCGATTTCATTGGCGGCGAGGGCGCCGTTTTGCCACCGGACAAATTCCCGGGGGGCGGCCCCACGGCTCTGGCCGAATTCTTTGGCGACCACATGGTCGTCAACGGCATCATCTGGCCCAAAGCCGATGTAGAACCGCGCAATTACCGGATGCGCCTCCTGAACGGCTGCGACAGCCGCTTCCTGGTTATTCGTTTCCGCGCCGTACCGGCAGGCGATACCGATTTGACCAACGCCGGCCCGCCGCTACCTTTCCAGGTGATTGGCAGCGACCAGGGGCTGGCCTCGTCGGCCACGCAGGTGGATACACTGGTGTTTGAAACCGGCAGCCGCTACGACATTGTTTTTGATTTCTCAACCGTGCCGGCAGGCTCGCGGGTAATTATGGAAAATATTGGCGGCGACGCGCCCTTTGGCGGGGATTTTGGCGCTGCGTTGACTCCGGCTGACTTCTTCCCGAACCGGCAAACCGACCGCATCATGGCCTTTGATGTGGTGCTGCCGCTGGACGCAAACATGCCGGACAACTTCAACCCGGCGGGCATCAATGTTTATCAAGGCAACAGCAATACCGAAACCAATCGCCGCAAGGTGGCGCTTTTTGAGGGCAAAGACGAGTTTGGCCGGCTGCAGCCGCTGCTGGGCACACAGGATGCGGCAGGTAATTGGGTACCCATGCCCTGGCACCTGCCCACCACCGAAAACCCGGCTCTGGGTGCTACTGAAGTGTGGGAAATCTACAACTTCACCCCCGATGCCCACCCGGTTCACCTGCATCTGGTTCATTTTGATGTGATGGGCCGGCAGGCCATCACCTACAATTCAGACGCCGGAAATCCGGGTCAGCCTGTTTTGCAGCACAACGGCGCATCCGGCAATGCCCCGGTCATCAGCAACGTTCAGGTTGGGGCCATCGTAAACCCCGGCCCCGAATACGTTGAAAACGCACCCAAAGATATGGTCACGGCCCTGCCGGATCAGGTTACCTTCATCAAGGCCACCTTCGACAAACCCGGCCGTTACGTCTGGCACTGCCACATTCTGTCTCACGAAGACCACGAAATGATGCGCGTGCTTCACGTTGGCCCGATGAATCCCGCAGAGGCCGATGCCGTCTGATTTCACCGGAGCTGGATAGCAAAGTTAGCGGCAAATGGATGGGGCCACACCCCGCCGAACTACAAGCTAAAACCTGGGCGTGGGTTCACATTTTCGCCTTAGGGCCTGTAAAAATATAACTTCCCGCACTATAGTATAGTATAATGCAAGCGAG
>RFJF01000238.1 GCA_003695455.1 Chloroflexota bacterium | reverse complement strand
GTCATTCCCGTACGTTTTTGGCGGGAATCTGCTTTGTAACTCATAACAGATTTAAAAAATTCCCCGGCCAAAATTTGACCGGGGAATAAATGATTGAGTCGGGCGCGCCAAATACGTGGTTAGAGACCGGCAGCCTTGCGTAATGCTTCGGCCTTGTCGGTGCGTTCCCAGGGCAGGTCCAGGTCCGTGCGGCCAAAGTGACCGTAGGCGGCGGTGGCTTTGTAGATGGGGCGGCGCAAATCCAAATCGCGGATGATGGCTGCCGGGCGCAGGTCAAAGTGTTCGTCAATCAGTTTGACAATCACGTCATCGCTGACTTTGCCGGTGCCGTAGGTTTCTACGCTAAGCGACAGCGGTTTTGCCACGCCAATGGCGTAGCTCACCTGCAACTCAATCCGGTCGGCCAGTCCCGCGGCCACAATATTTTTGGCAATGTAACGGGTCATGTAAGCCGCCGAGCGGTCTACTTTTGTTGGGTCTTTGCCGGAAAACGCGCCGCCGCCGTGGCGGGCAACTCCGCCGTAGGTGTCTACAATAATTTTGCGGCCGGTCAGCCCGGCATCGCCCATTGGCCCGCCGGTTACAAAGCGGCCGGTGGGGTTGACGTAAATTTTGGTGTTGTCGTCAATCAGTTCCAGCGGTACTACCGGGTTGATAACTTCGGCCACAATATCGGCGCGGATTTCATCCTGTTTCACTTCCGGGCTGTGCTGGGTTGAGATGACAATGGCATCCACCCGTTTGGGCTGTCCGTAGGCATATTCAACCGTTACCTGGCTTTTGCCGTCGGGGCGCAGGTAGGGCAGCGAGCCGTTTTTGCGTACTTCAGACAGTTGCAATGACAGTTTGTGCGCCAGCGAGATGCTCAACGGCATCAGTTCTTCGGTTTCATTGCAGGCAAAGCCAATCATCATGCCCTGGTCGCCGGCGCCGGTATCCAGGTCATCCTGAATATTGCCCTGTTTGGCTTCGAGCGCTTTATCAACACCCATGGCAATATCCGCTGACTGTTCTTTGATGCTGACAATCACGCCGCAGGTTTCGTAATCAAAGCCGTATTTGGCGCGGGTGTAGCCAATATCGCGGATGGTGTTGCGGGCAATTTCGGCAATGTCCACGTAGGTGTTGGTTGAAATTTCGCCCATCACGGCTACCAGCCCGGTGGTGATGGCGGTTTCGCAGGCTACGCGCGCGTTGGGGTCGTCTTTAAAAATGGCGTCCAGCACGGCATCGCTGATTTGGTCGCACATTTTATCGGGGTGCCCCTCGGTCACCGACTCGCTGGTGAAGAACAGTTGCGGCGACGTCATAAAAGTCGTACTCATTGTTTTCTCCTTTGTTGTTTAGAACCCGCCACGCCCCGCCTCGGAGGCAATGACAGTGAAAATGAATCCAAAGTAAACCACGTAAAACAGTATGAGCAGCAAAAGCAGCAGTAAAAATACGGCCCCAACCCCAATGCTAATCCACGACAGCAGTTTGGTGCGTTCCGGGTTAACGCTGTCTTTCAGAGACAGCAGCCCGATGGCTCCCAAAATGACAGGGATAAACGGCAAGCAGTAAAATCCCGTGCCGCACGTGCCGCAGGCAAACAGTGTGGTTCCGGCAACAGAAACCCCCACCACCGACATCACATCGTAACTGTTGCCCAAAAAGGTAATGGTGGGTTTGGTTGGTGCCTGCCCGGCGGAGTCAGCGGCGGTTTCAGGGCCGGCGGCCATTTCTTCCACAGGGGACGGACTGGCTGAGTCTTCTGTCTGTTCTGCCATTTTACGCTCCTTTTCAGGTCTTTAGGTCCCTTCGTGCCAGGTATTCAGGTAGGCTACCTGTTCCTCGGTCAATACATCAATGTTGATGCCCATCGCTTCCAGTTTAAAGCGGGCGATTTCACGGTCAATTTCTTCGGGCACGGCGTACACTTTGTTTTCCATATTTTTGCCGTTCTGGAATACGTGCACTGCCGAGAGCGCCTGGTTGGCAAAACTCATATCCATTACGGCGGCGGGGTGGCCTTCGGCGGCGGCCAGGTTAACCAGCCGGCCTTCGCCCAGCAGCCGGATGTTGCGGCCATCGGCCATTTGATATTCATCCACAAACGTGCGCGGGCGGCGTTTTTCCACGGCCATTTCTTCCAGCGCGGGAATGTTGATTTCAACGTTGAAGTGGCCGGAGTTGGACACGCAGCAGCCGTCTTTCATCACTTCAAAGTGATGCTTGTCAATTACGTGTTTGTCGCCGGTGGCCGAAACCACAAAATCGGCTTGCGGGGCGGCTTCCATCATCGGCATCACGCGGAAGCCATCCATTACCGCCTCCAGCGCCTTGAGCGGGTCTACTTCTGTGACAATTACGTTGGCCCCCAGCCCCCGAGCGCGCATGGCAATGCCCCGGCTGCACCAGCCGTAGCCGGCTACCACAAACACTTTGCCGGCAATCAGAATGTTGGTGGCGCGGATAATTCCGTCGAGCGTACTTTGGCCGGTGCCGTAGCGGTTGTCAAACAGGTGCTTGGTGTCGGCATCATTCACGGCGATGACCGGGAACTTGAGCGCGCCGTCGGCGGCCATGGCCCGCAGCCGAATCACGCCGGTGGTGGTTTCTTCGGTGCTGCCAATGATGTCGGGAATCTGGTTTTGCCGTTCTTTATGCAGAATGCTGACCAAATCTGCGCCGTCATCCATGGTCAGGCTGGGGCGGTGGTCCAGCGCGGCGTTGAGGTGCTGGTAGTAGGTTTCGTTGTCTTCGCCTTTGATGGCAAATACGGGGATTTCGTAGGCGGCCACCAGTGCGGCGGCGGTGTCATCCTGCGTGCTGAGCGGGTTGCTGGCAGTCAGCACCAGGTCTGCGCCAGCCATTTGCAGGGCGCGGGCCAGGTTGGCGGTTTCGGTGGTAATGTGCAGGCAGCCGCTCATTTTTACGCCTTCAAGCGGGCGTTCTTTGCTGAAACGCTCCATCAGCGAGCGCATGACCGGCATTTCTTTTAGCGCCCACTCAATTCGCCACCGTCCCTGTTCTGCCAGGTTGATGTCTTTGATGTCAAATTCTTTAGTCAACTTTTACTCCTCTGAACGTACAATTTAGAAATTAGAATTTAGAAACTAGAAATCTGCCATTCGCAGACTCGCTGACTTGCCCATTCGCTCATTTGCTGCTGGCGTGATTTACAAAATCATCCAGTTCCGGCGTGTTGCCAAACATTTGCCGGTAGCGGTCTGCCACCTGCTGCCGGTTGTAGGTATGGCGCTGGGTGCCGTGCTGTTCCAGCACGTAAACCGCCACCACCGAGCCGAGCCGCCCGGTGACTTCCCACGGGTAGCCGCGCATCATTCCGCTGATGATTCCGGCCCGGTAGGCATCGCCCACGCCGGTGGGGTCGGCAATGCGGCTGGGTTTGGCTGCCGGAATCTGGTATTCGGCGCCGTGGTTCCAGATGTGCGAACCGTTTTCGCCCTGGGTAACAATGACGGTTTCTACTTTTTGCCGGATGTCATTGTCTGTCAGGCCGGTTTTATTTTTAATCATCTCGTATTCGTAATCGTTAATCATC
>RFJF01000237.1 GCA_003695455.1 Chloroflexota bacterium | reverse complement strand
TTCTGGACTCTGGAGTCTGAAGAATCATCCCTCAAACCGGTACCCGAATCCCCGTTCTGTGAGCAGATGCTCCGGATTGTTGGGGTCGGGTTCTATTTTTTTGCGCAGGTGCCACACATACCGCCGAATGTACCCCGTGTCTTCGGCGTACTCCGGCCCCCAGGCGGCGGTAATGAGCTGCTCCTGGCTGAAGACCACGCCGGGGTGTTCCATCAGCACAGACAGCAGCCGGTACTCGGTGGGGGTCAGGGTCAGCGGCTGGCCGTTACGGGTTACCAAATGGCGGGATTTGTCCAGCCGGAAGGGGCCGCAGACCAGCACACCGCCATCCGGCGGCGCCGCGGCTTCGCTTTTGGCTTCACTGCGCCGCAGAACCGCCTCTATGCGGGCCACCAGTTCCGGAAAGCTGAATGGCTTGGAAACGTAATCATCGGCGCCCAGTCTGAAGCCCTGCAAGCGGTCCGGCTCGTCATCTTTGGCCGTCAGAAAAATAATGGGAACCTGCGTCAGTTCGCGGATGCGGCGGCATGTTTCCCAGCCATCCATTTTAGGCATCATCACATCCAGCAGAATCAAATCTGGCCGGTGGTCAAACAGGTGCTTTAACCCCTCTTGCCCGCTTTGGGCGTGTAATACCTGGTGGTGCGCGTCTTCCAGATACTGCCCCAGCAAACGGTGCAGCGAGGGATCGTCATCAATCAATAAAATCTGGCTCATCGTCCATCTCTTCGCAGCAAGCCGGAATGGTGACAAAAAAGGTTGTACCCTGACCGGGGATACCGGCACTTTCAACCCAAATCCGCCCTTGTTGAGCCTCAACCAGTTTTTTGCAAAAATAAAGCCCCAACCCGTGACCGTACACCTCCCGGTCGGTGCCGTTATTGGCCCGGTAAAAACGGTCAAACAAGTGTGCCTGTTCAGCAGGCGGCACACCAATTCCCTGATCGCTGACTGACAGGGTCAGGGTATCGCCGCCATTGCGGGCGCTGATGCGGATTTCGCCTCCATCCGGCGAATATTTGACCGCATTATCTACCAGATTGACCACCACATCGGCCAGGTGCATTTCGTCGGCCCACGCCGGCGGCAGATTGGGCGGCAAGTCCAGCACAATGTGATGAGGCTTATCCTCGGCCAGCCGCCCGTTTAATTGCTGCCGCAAAAAGGGGCGCAGCGGCAGCATCCCCGGATTGAGGACCAGCCGCCCCGCTTCCAGCAGCGAGACATCCAGAATATTCTGCACCAGATGGGTCAGGCGGGCGCTTTCATTGCGTAAAATATCCAGCGCCTCTTGCCGCCGCGACGAAAGGGCCTGCCGCTCGGCGGCTATCAGTTCGATGCTGCCGTTGATGTTGGTCAGCGGGGCGCGAAGTTCGTGCGATACCAGCGACACAAATTCGGTTTTCATGGTGTCCAGCGCCTTGAGTTCAGCATTGGCGTGTTCAAGCGCCTCATTTTTCTGGGCCAGTTCGGCGGTGCGTTCCGCAACGCGTTGTTCCAACTCTTCATTCATAGCCTTTATTTTAGTGTTGGCGGCAATGAGCTTGGCATTTTTCTTTTCTACCCAGCCCAGTACCCACCACACAAGTATGGGGCCGGTCACGCCAAAAATAGCAATTTCAGAATTAAAATAAAAATTCATTCCGCCATTGTTATCCACAACGTGTTCAAAGATTTCAAAACTAATGGCGAGTAGAAAGAGAAAAACCGGGATGAGCCACCGGGCAGTTTCCAGTTTTTCGGTGATTGATTGCGACCACACCCAGCGATACAACCGTTTCATTGTTTTAACTCCGGAGAGTATTGGTGAGTATTTTCAAATATTATAACGTTTTATGCTACGCCAAATCAAGTATAAAAAATAATTTTGACACAATTGAGACACTTTGCAAACGTGAGTGCGACATTGGCATGTTAGCATTATTTGTGCTAACCAAAACTTTTGGCGTAGTGTACTCAAATGCTTTGTCACAAAGACAAAGTAACCCCTAAAATTCATTTTCAGGAGGGAATGATGATAAGACGTTTTCTTGTAGTAACGTTGGCACTGAGCATGTTGTTGCTGGCGTTGGCGGCTTGCGGACAGCCACCTACACCGCCGCCAGAGCCGACAGCCACCGAGGCGCCACCAGAGCCGACAGCCACCGAAGCGCCGCCAGAGCCGACAGCCACCGAAGCAGCAGCGGAGCCGACGGCCACCGAGGCGGTTCAGGCGGAAGAAGAAGCCGGCGGCGGCGAGGAAGAAATACCTGCCGAGTACGTGGACCTGACAAACCCGATGACCGATGCTGCGGAAGCGGCAGCAGCGGGTGAA
>RFJF01000236.1 GCA_003695455.1 Chloroflexota bacterium | reverse complement strand
GCCTAAACATCGTGTCCAATTCAAGGGGTGCCCGTTAGCAAATCTTTTTGATAATTGATAATTCGTAATTGTTCATTGATATTTGCACCGAGGTTTAAAATGCGTTCCACTGCCACACTTTCCACGCTGCCGGTTATTTCCGCTCGCCCGGAAGCCGAGCAGATAGC
The DNA here is from genome assembly GCA_003695455.1 of Chloroflexota bacterium. GTDB lineage: Bacteria > Chloroflexota > Anaerolineae > 4572-78 > J111 > J095. The sequence continues at coordinate 3,348 of RFJF01000236.1, read as the reverse complement.
CACGCTGGTTTCTCAACTCAAACAAAATCACGCCGTTGACCCGGCAACCATCCGGGTGGTCAAAGCGCCGCTGCGCATCTGCCCGCTGGGGGCGCACATTGACCACCAACTGGGGTTGGTCACCGGGATGACCATTGACCAGTCTGTGCTGATGGCTTTTGCGCCCGCCGCCAACGGGCAGGTGCATGTTGACAGCCTCAACTTTGCCTCTACCGTCAATTTCTCGCTGAACGATGTGCCGCCCTACCAAAAAGGCGACTGGGGCAACTACATTCGCGGGGCGGTGCTGGCCCTGCAACGCGAGCATCGCCTGCCGCACGGGCTGGTGGGCGTTGTGGGCGGCGATATGCCTATCGGCGGCCTCAGCTCCTCGGCGGCGGTCACCATTGCCTACCTGCTGGCGCTGGAGGCGCTCAACGCGCTCAATGTATCGCCGGCGGAAAACGTGGGCATGGTGCGTTACACAGAAAATCAGTACATCGGGCTGAATAACGGTATTTTAGACCAGTCCGTCATTCTGTTCAGTGAGCACAATCACCTCACGCTGATTGATTGCCAAACGATGCAGATTGATAAAATTCCGTGCAGCCCGGCCATTGCCCCGTTTGATATTCTGGTTGTCTACTCCGGCGTAACCCACGTGCTGGTAGGCACCGATTACAACAGCCGCGTGGCCGAATGCCAGCAGGCCACCCGCCGGCTGCTCGAATTGGCCGGTCAACCCGTCCCTGCCAACCCGCGCTTGCGGCACGTATCGCCGGAAATTTTCCGCGCCGAGGGGCATCGCCTGCCGGACAATCTGCGCCGGCGCGCCGCCCACTTTTTTGGCGAGATGCAGCGCGTGACCGATGGCGTGACTGCCTGGCAGGCCGGCGACCTGCCCGCGCTGGGCCAACTGGTCACCGCCTCCGGCGAAAGTTCCATCAAATTGTACGAATCCGGCAGTCCGCAACTCATCACCCTGTATGAAATTCTGGCAGAAACGCCGGGCGTGTACGGTACCCGCTTCAGCGGGGCCGGCTTCCGGGGTTGCTGCATCGCCCTGATTGACCCCGCCGCCCGCGGTTCCATTGCCGAGGCGGTGCATCGCCGCTACCCGGCGGCGCACCCGGACGAAGCGCCGCGCTACAGTATTCACTTTTGCCGGCCCGATGGCTGCGCCGGATTAATTCCAAATGCCTGATTTTCACAGAGGCCGGACCCAGTCTGCGGTACGGCGTCGGTGAATGAAAATTCCGCAGGTAGCAGGTGGCAAGTTGCAGGGTGACACGCCTGAGCTTCACCCCTAATTCCTGACTCCCGGCTCCTGAATCCTGTTTTTAAAGGAGATTTTAATGCAAGCCGTTATTCTGGCCGCGGGCAAAGGCTCGCGGCTCAACCCCATCACCCTCAACCGCACCAAAGCCATGGTTCCCATTTTGGGCCGCCCCATTGTTGAACGTGTCATGGAAACGCTGACCGAAAACGGGGTGCGCCAGTTTATTATGGTGGTCAGCCGTGAAGATGGCGAAGTGGGAACCTATTTCAGGGAACAAACTCAACTGGACGTGGATATTCGGTTTGTCATCCAGACCGAGCGGCTGGGCATGGCCAATGCCCTGTCGCTGGCTGCGCCCTACATTACCGGCACGTTCATCCTGTCTGCCTGCGATAACCTGACCCCCACCGAACACGTGGCTGCCCTGCTGTCCGCCCATTCGGCGCGGCAGGCCAACGCCACACTCAGCCTGATGGAAATTGACCCCTCGATGGCCGGGCGTACCGGCGTGGTTGAACTTGACGACGATTACCAGATTCGGCGGATTGTGGAAAAACCCGCCCCCGGCGAAGCGCCCTCGAACATTGCCAGCCTGCCACTGTACGTCTTTTCCAAACGCCTGCTCGATTATTTGCCGCAGGTCAAACCCTCGCCGCGCGGCGAGTACGAGTTGCAGGATGCCATTCAGATGCTCATTGACCACGACGGCGGCGTGTCAGGCGTGCGCACTGAAAACCGCCTGCAACTGACCAACGCCGGCGATTTGCTGGCGCTGAATCGTCATTACCTGACCACCGGCGGCGATACGCCCCAACTTGCACCCCGCACCGTGGGCCAGCACACCCACCTCATCACCCCGCTGCGCATTGAAGAAGGCACTACCATTGGCCCCGGCTGTGTCATTGGCCCCCGCGTTTACATTGAACGCAACGTTAAAATTGGGTCCGATGTGCTGATTAAAGATGCCGTTATTTTGCGCAACACCGTTATTGAAGATGGCCGGCAAGTTGTCGGCGAGGTGGTGTCGTAGCCCGGCAGTTAGCCCAGCGATTGCAGATATTCAATAGCGCGCTGTGCGCCGGTGTTGGCATCCGGCACCGGCATAAATTCGCCGGAAACCCAGCCCCGGTAGCCGGTGGCTGCCAGCGCATCCAGCATGGATTTGAAATCCAGATGCCCCGCGCCGGGGTGCCAGCGGTTTGAATCGGCCACGTGAAAATGGAAAATACGGTCGCCGCAGGCGCGGATGCTCTGCTCGATGGACGGCTCTTCAATGTTCATGTGGAAGGTGTCCAGCAGCAGGCCAAAGTTGTCTGCGCCCACCCGGTCAATTAAATCCAGTCCGTCCTGAACCGTGTGAATCAGGTCGGTTTCGTAGCGGTTGAGCGGTTCGAGCGCGTATTTTACGCCGTGCGGAGCCGCCGCGGCGCTGCACTCCTGTAACGCCGCCACCAGATATTCCATTGATTGTTGGTGGCTCTGCCCCTGCGGCGAAATTCCCCGGATGAGTCCCAAAATAACCACCGCGCCAAACTCCGCAGCCAGCGGAATGTGGCTTTTTATGCGCTCAATGGCGGTCCGGCGCACATCGGGGTTGTCGCTGGTAAAGGAGAGGCGCTCTTCTCCCCAGGCCTGCCCCGTGCCGATGGCCGGAACCTGTAAGTTGTGCGCGCGCACCACGGCCTGCAATTCGGTGGGGTTCACCAGTTTGGGGTCGCGGATGGCAAGTTCAACGCCCTGGTAGCCGTAACCGGCAATGCGGGCCACGTTTTCGGCAAAATCGCCTTTAAATGCCACCGCCTCAAATTGGGCGGCGTGCGTTGAGAGCACAATCGAAAGTTTCATGTTTTCTCCCTTCAGGAGTCAGGAGGCAGGAGCCGGGAATTAGGGGTGAGTTCCAGGTATGTCACCCTGAACCAACCGAAGGGTCTCCCGACCGTCAAATGTTAATTTTGCGTGGTTCATTTTAGCAGATTTTCAACGTTACAAATTCACCGGCTTTCACGCAATGTCAAAACGCAATAATTCTTAACAATTAATTGTTAATAGTTTCGTCTTGCTTGCCGGTTAGTGTAACGTTACAGTTGGTG
>RFJF01000235.1 GCA_003695455.1 Chloroflexota bacterium | reverse complement strand
TGGGCGTGGCGTTTGCATCCGCAGCAATTTGAGGTGTTGGCGGCGCCAGTGCCAGCCACGCCGAAACGCCCAGAAATCCGGCCAGCAGCAACACAATCACCAGCAGAGCCGCCCCCAGCCCCAAAAACCAGGGTTTCTGCCAGACGGGGGCCGGGCGGCCCGGTTCCGCATCCAGCGGGCCGGTTGCGGTAGACGACACCCGCACCGGGGCAGTGCCCTCGGCGGCCACGGTCAGGGCGCGGGTAAATTCTGCGCCGGTGGCGTAGCGCAGTTCCAGCCCTTTGGACAGCATACGGGCCACGGTTTCACTCAACTGCACAGAAACTTCCGGGTTGAGCAGGTACAGCGGTTTGGGCTGCTCGTAGGCTTGCGCGTGCAGCACGGCGGCGGCGTCGCCGGTGAAGGGCGGTTCGCCGTGGAGCATCTGGTAGCACAAAATCCCCAGCGAGTACAAATCAGACTGGCGGCTGGGGCCCTGCCCGCGCACCCGTTCCGGGGCCAGCACTTCCGGCGCGCCGATGGCAAATCCCTGCCGCACCAGACTGGTGCCGGCTATGGCCTGCATCTGTCCAAAATCGGCTACAATCACCCGGTCATTTTTAGCAACGTACACCCGCCGGGCCGATAAATCGCCGTGCATAATTGATTTTTGGTGGGCGTAATCCAGCGCCGAGGCAATTTGCCGGGCAATGTTAATGGTTCGCTGCGGCCCCAGCGGGCTTTCGTCAGCAAGCACCTGCGCCAGCGAGCGGGCGTCCACCCATTCGCGCACCAAAAACAGGTGCTCGCCTTCTTTTTGGGCCTCAAACGCGCGCACAATGTTGGGGTGTTCCAGCCGGGCGGCCTGCTTGCCCATCTCCAGAAAACGGCGCACAAAAATTTCATCAAACGTGAATTGGGGCGGCACCAGTTTGATGGCGACCGGCTCGCCGTCACTTTTGCGCGTGCCGCGATAAACCACGGTCAAATCGCCGCGCCCGATTTCTGATTCAAGCGTATAGTTTTGCAGTTCAATCTCTGCGGATGTTGGCATTCAGTCTCCTTGCAGCGCCGGCACGCCGGCCAGCCCTGCGGCGTATTTTACAGAATTAACCACGGCCTGCGCAACGGCCTCGGCGGCAAACGCGCCGATGAGCGTGGCCTGGGCGGGCGCACCCTGCCCGGTTGCCAGTGCAAACAGGGTATCGCCGTCAAACATGGTGTGCGCCGGCCGAATGGTGCGGGCCAGCCCGTTGTGGGCCATTTGCGCCACTTTGTTGGCCGCCTCTTTTGACAGCGCGGCATTGGTTGCCACCACGCCGATGACAGTGTTTCCGGCGGCGGCAAAATTGCTGCTCATCTGCGGCAGCAGGCGCATGGTATCGGCAAATCCGCCGTTGGGCAACTTTCGCGCACCGGCCAGAATTTGCCCGGATGCGGGGTCAACTACATCGCCAAAGGCGTTGACGGCAATCAGCGCGCCCACCCACAACCCCGGCGCAACCTGAATGGCGGCCTGCCCCACGCCGGCTTTTGTACAGGCGTCCATGCCCAGAATTTTGCCGACGGTAGCGCCTGCGCCTGCCCCCACCGAGCCTTGCTCGCGGGCGTTGGTTCCGCCGGCTGCGGCATCAAATGCTGCCGCGCCCATCTCCGCATCCGGCCGGATGTCGGCCCGGCCAATGGCCAGATCAAACAGCACCGCGCCGGGAACCACCGGCACGCGGGCCACGCCCGTATCAAACCCGATGCCCTGCGCTTCCAGCCGGTGCATCACGCCATCGGCGGCGGCCAGCCCAAAAGCGCTGCCTCCGGCCAGCAGCACGGCGTGCACCTGCTGAACCAGATGCATCGGGCGCAGCAGGTCGGTTTCGCGGGTTCCGGGTGCGCCGCCACGCTGGTCAACGCCGCAAACCGCGCCGTTTGGGGTGAGGATGACGGTGCAGCCGGTGGCGGCATCAAAATTGTGGGCGTGCCCCACCTGCACGCCGGGAATATCGGCCAAAACGTTCATTTTTCCTCCATTGTTGTACGCCCCATTTTATGTTTCCTTCACTGAAATCAGGGTTGGTGGCAGGGGAATGGCAAATCTGCAAACGGCGGCTATAATTAGAGGCCAGAGTGCAGAATACAGAGTGCAGAGTACAAGGTAACAAGTTGCAGAGGTACGTGGAAAGATTCGCCATTCGCACTTTCGCCATTCGCACTTTCCCTGTTTTCTGACTCCCGGCCCCTGAATCCTGTTTGAGGAGCAATACATTTGAATTCACAACTTACCCTGATTTTGGGCGGCGCGCGCAGCGGAAAAAGTCACCATGCCGAACAGCTTGCCGCCGGCTGCGGCCCGCACGTGCTGTACGTTGCCACCGCGCAGGCCGGCGACGCTGAAATGGCCGAGCGGATTGAAAATCACCGGCGGGCGCGGCCCGCAACGTGGCGCACGCTGGAGGTGCCAACCGGTGTGGGTGCGGCGCTGCAACGGCTGGATGACCGGCCCGATGTGATTTTGCTCGATTGCCTGACCCTGCTGGCAACCAACATTGTGCTGGCGCTGGAGGGTCGTCCGCAGGCAGACATTGAGTCGGCGGTGCTGGCCGAGGTGGATGCGATTGTTGCGGCCCAAAAAAAACTGGACGTACCGTTGCTGGTTGTCTCAAACGAGGTGGGGTTGGGGCTGGTGCCGCCTTACCCGGTGAGCCGCGTGTTCCGTGATGCGCTGGGCCGGGCCAATCAACGGCTGGCCGCCGCCGCCGGCCGCGTTTTGCTGATGGTGGCCGGTTTGCCGCTGGTGGTGAAAGATGTGAACGGAAGGCAGGATGAATTGTGATTTCAGTAGCCCTGGCCCAACAGCTCAAACAGGACGGATTGCAGTGGATTCCGGCCAAAAATGACTTTTTTGCCATCCCGGACCGGGGGCTGGATGATGTGATTTTTGTACTGAGCGATATGACGGTGATACTGGCTCGGGTTCACGGTCAGCCGGCCGTTACCTTTCACGGCTCGGTGGAGTGGGCGCTGGACCACATTCTCATTGCCGAAGTTGTGTGGCTGCCCACCGAATCCCAACTCCGGCGGGAGCTGGAACGGCGGCTGGCCGGCGCGTCGCAACCCCTGCTCAGCCTGACCAGCACCCGCGACGGCTACCGCTGCCAAATTCAATTAAACCGCCAAACGCTGGCGTTTGAATCGTTTGGCGCGGCAGAAACGTACGGGCTGGCCCTGCACCACGTGCTCACGTCGCGCTGATGTGTAAAAACAGGATTCGGGAGTCTGGAAATGTGCGAACTTGCCTTCTGTACGCCTATTTTCATTTTGCCGTTGTGCCGTAACCCGGTTACACATCCGTCATTTTATAAAAATCTTCCGGGCGGTCAACATCGTGCAAAATCTCTGCCGAGTTGGCCGCCACCCGTCCGGCCTGGCGCGCGTATTTTTTAAAGAGCGCCCGCCCGCCGGTATCGCCGCTGATTTGCGCCAGTTGCCCAAACAGGTCACGGTCAAACAGCACCGGATTGCCCCGCTGCCCCTCAAATTCCGGCCAGACCAGCGGGGCCAGTGTTTGCCGGTGGCAGGTGATGAGCGCGTTGAGTACGTCCGGCGTGATGCCCGGCATATCCACCGGTAAAAAAATTGCGCTGCCCGTTCCGGCAGGCAAATGTTCCAGCCCGGCCCGCAGTGAGGTGCTTTGCCCCTGCGCCCAATTGGTGTTGACCACAATTTGCACCGGACGGCGGCCCAGCGCGGCCCGGCAGGCCGCAGCGTGCGCGCCCAGCACCACCGTCACCCCATCAGCCTGAGAGGCCAGCGCAACGTCTGCCGCACGCTCAACCAGCGTGACCCCGCCCCATGTTGCCAGTTGTTTGGGCGCCCCAAAACGAGACGAACCACCGGCGGCCAGCAGCACCACGGCCGCACGCTCGCGGCGTTCCACCACCGGCGCGGCAGCGTGCCGTACCCGGCCCAGCACCACCGATTCGATGCGCGGACGGGCCAGTAGTTGGGCGGCAATGGTTTGCCCGGCGGATTGCCGGGCTTCGGTTTCGGCTTTGTTGAGCAGCGCCGCAACGCGGGCAGACGGCGGTACATTTTTCAACCCGCCGTCCGGGTGAGCCAGTACCGTAGCCACTACCCCGGCAGTAATTGGCGCATCGAGGGGTAGGCCGGCCAGCCGGGCCACACGTTGGGGGCGGTGCACAGTTTGGGCGTTGAGTGGCTGGCCCAGTACATCCAGCCCCGCTACCGGCACAACCAGCGTAGTCGTCGCCGGGATGACCGGTTCGTGTTGGGCCGGGGCTTTAAAGGGCCGCATCCGCGAGCCGTCTGCCTCTACCAGAATGACATCAAATTGGCCGGAGGCAGCCAGTTGGTCCACCTGCTCCGGCGGCACGCCAAAGGCTTTGCCCTGCGCCGGGTCTACCGGCCCGGTGAGCAGTACCTGCCCGTGCCGGCGGAGCGCGGTGTCCAGTTGCGCCGTTAAATTGGCGGGCGGGCGGGCCGGGTCAGCGGTGACGTGCGCCGGAGACTGGCTGATTTGGACGGCAAAAATTCGGGTGGTGGTTGTTGCCAGCACGCGCATCGAGGCGGACAACTCGCGGGCCAGCCGGAACATGGCCGTGCTTTTGCCGCCGCCGCCCACAAAGGCCGCCACATCGCCCGGATGCAGGCGCAGCGCCTGCGCCAGCGTTGGCTTTTGTGCAACCGGGTAGCTCATCGGGCGGGGTGCAACCCTTTGCCGGCCAGCACGGCTTCCAGCACGCCGCCGCCAACCGCCAGTGATTTATCGCTGATGTGAAAACAGTGTTCAACTACGCCGCGCGGGTCCAGGTCGCCAATTTTGAGGCCGGGTGTCACCAAAACATTCGGGTGTACCAATCCGCGCAGCACCCCGTCAAACGGGGCCACCACCGGCAGGTTGCCCACAGTGGCAATGGTTTGCCCGGCGCGGACGGGGTCGCCAATGTTTATGCGGGGTTGAACGTGTCCGGCGGCGGGGGCGCGCAGCACGCGGTTGGTGTGGCCGTTGACCGCGCCGGGGGTTCCGCTGTTGGGTTGGGCGGGGCCGCTTTCGATGACCCGGCCCAGCCAGTGGCCGCGTTGGGTTTCAATGACGGCGTGGCAGTCGCTGCCGGCAGAAAAACCCGGCCCCAGGGCGATGACCAGTGGCGCGTGGCTGCGGCGGGTGCCGGTGTTGACT
>RFJF01000234.1 GCA_003695455.1 Chloroflexota bacterium | reverse complement strand
GGCAATTGACCAATGACCAACGATACCCGTAACCAACTGGTTGAACTTTCGCAAAATCTGGGCCGGCCCGAAAATGATTACGTCATTCTGGGCGAGGGCAACACCTCGGCCAAAATTGACGACCGCACCTTTTGGGTCAAAGCCAGCGGCACCCATCTGGGGAGCATCACCGCCGCCGGTTTTGTGCAGGTTTATTTTGAACCGGTGCTGGAAATGCTCAACGGCCCGGATTTGAGCGATTCCCAAATCAAGGCGGCGCTGGCCGCGGCCAAAGTAGACCCCGCCGCGCCGGGCCATCCCTCGGTGGAAACAGCGTTTCACGCCGCCTGCCTGCAACTGCCGGACGTGAATTTTGTGGGTCACACCCACCCCACCACCGTCAACATGCTCACCTGCTCCGTTGCTTTTGAAACGGCGGTGCAGGGGCGGCTCTTCCCAGACGAGATTGTGATTTGCGGCATTGCGCCGCTGCTCATCCCCTACGCGGACCCCGGTCTGCCGCTGGCCCGCGAAATCCAGCGCCGCCTGCTTGAATACGTTGACACCTACGGCGAACGGCCCAAAGTGGCGCTAATGCAGAATCACGGTCTGGCTGTGCTGGCTCCCACTGCCCGGCAGGTAGAAAACATCACCGCCATGGCCGTGAAAACCGCCCGGATTTTGCGCGGCACGTTTGACTTTGGCGGGCCGCATTTTATGTCGGCAGAAAACGTGGCCCGGATTTACACCCGTCCCGACGAACACTACCGCCAGAACGTCATTGGCAGGGGGCAAAAAAATGACTGACCACGTCCCGGCGCTCGAAGCACAGCTCAACGATTTTTCAGCCGATGCCCGGCGCGCGGCACTGACCCAACTGCTGGCGCTGGCCCAACAGGGACAAATTACCCTGCCCCCCACCGCCGAGATTGCCAACATGCACTGCCACACGTTTTTTTCGTTCAACGGTTACGGCCACTCGCCTGCGTCGCTGGCGTGGCTGGCCCGCAAACAGGGCTTCCGGCTGGTGGGCAGTGTGGATTTTGACGTGCTCGACGCGGTGGACGAATTTTTGTGGGCCTGCGACGCCGCCGGGGTGCGGGCCAGTTGCGGCCTTGAAACCCGCGTTTTTCTGCCGGAATTTGCCAGCCGCGAAATCAACTCGCCGGGCGAGCCGGGGGTGCTGTACCACATGGGCATTGGATTTACCGGCAGCGCCGTGCCGGACAGCGCCGCTCCCATTCTGGCCGATATGCGCCGCCGCGCCGAAGCCCGCAACCGGGCGATGCTGGCCCGGCTCAATGCCCACCTGCACCCGCTGGCGCTGGATTACGAGCGCGACGTTCTGCCGCTGACCCCGGCGGGCAACGCCACCGAGCGCCACATGCTGGCCGCCATTCTCTCGGCTGCCGCCCGCACCGTGCCGGATCCGGCTGAATTTTGGGCTGCCAAACTGGGTCTGCCCGCCGCGCAGGTGGCCGCGCTGCTGGAAAACCCGGTCAAGCTGGGCAACACCGTGCGGGCCAAATTGATGAAACGGGGCGGGGTTGGCTACGTTCAGCCGGGGCCGGAAACCTTCCCCTCGGTGGATGAGTTTCACCGGCTGATTGTGGCCTGCGGCGCGCTGCCCTGCGCGGCCTGGCTGGATGGGCTGTCGGCGGGAGAACAGGCAATGGAGGAACTGCTGGGCCTGCTCATCGAAAAGGGCGTGGCGGCGTTCAACATTATCCCGGACCGCAACTGGAACATCAGCGACCCGGCCGTGAAGGCGGTCAAACTGGAAAAGTTGTACCAGGTGGTGGAACTGGCCCAAAAACTGGACCTGCCGCTGAACATCGGCACAGAAATGAACGCCGCCGGCCAAAAACTGGTGGATGATTTTGACGCGCCGGAGCTGGCGCCCGTGCGGCAGGCGTTTCTGGACGGGGCCTACTTTATTTACGGCCACACCGCCGCCCAGCGAGCGCTGGGCATCGGCTACCAGAGCGAGTGGGCCGCCCGTCACCTGCCCGCACGCCGGGCGCGCAACGCCTTTTACACCGCGCTGGGCAAACAAACGCCACCCGGCCCCGATGGTTTGTCTCGGCTGCGGCACGCCGGCCCCAATCCATCGCCGGAGGAAATTTTGAAACTGGTGGAGCAGGAAGAAAGGAGTAGGGAGTAGGGAGTAAGGGGAAAGAGTCAGCTCACCTACTTCCTACTCCCTAATCCTTAATCCCATTTTTAAGGAGCAATCATGAGCGATAAATTGCAAAACTACAAAGAAGCCAAACAGGAAATTGGCGAACACAACCGGCTGTGGCCGCTGTACGGCGCCGGGCTGGAAAATCTGGGGCAGGAGGGGCACACCATTGACGTGGGCGTGCCGGAGTACGGCCCCGACGAACTGCTGGTGCGGCACGATGCCTGCGGCATCTGTTTTTCAGACATCAAAGTTATCAACGCCGGCGAAACGCATCCCCGGATTTTCAAAAATATGAAGGAAGACCCGGTGGTGCTGGGCCACGAGGTGGCAATGACTGTGGTGGGCGTGGGTGAAAATCTGCGCGGTCAGTACAAAATTGGCGACCGTTTCATTGTGCAGGCCGATATTTACGACAAAGGCGTGAATTACGCCTACGGCTACATGATTCAGGGTGGAATGTCGCAGTACGGGGTCATTGACCAGCGTATTCTCAACGGCGACCACGGCAACTACCTGCTGCCGGTTCAGCCGGAAACCGGCTACGCCGAGAGCGCGCTGGCCGAACCGTGGGCCTGCGTGATTGCCGCCTACGAGCTGAAGTACCGCACCGGGCTGAAAAACGGCGGGTTCACCTGGATAATCGGC
>RFJF01000233.1 GCA_003695455.1 Chloroflexota bacterium | reverse complement strand
GGGTAGAGGTGGCAATCAGCACGTCTACACGGCCGCGCGGCACGGCGCCCGTTGTGTCTTGCCCGGCGGCAATGGCGGCCACTACCTGATACTCTTGCCCGCCTTCGGGTACGGTAAAGCGAAAGTTGGGGTTGCTCAAATCTGCAATTTGCTCATCAATCACGCCGCCGTCCTGATTTTGCACCCGCCACACCACCGAGTACTGGCTTTCGACGGGCGGAATGACCAGATCAAGAAATTTGCTGATGACGGTCCAAATCTGGGCGTCGTTGTTTTCATCCAGCAAATTCTGAATAGCCACACCCCGCAAATTGTACTGCGCCACAAACTGCAATTTGCGGGCAATACTGGCCGCATTTTCAAGGTAGATGGTGCGTTGCACATCGTTTTGGTCAAGGTAGGCATACCAGTAAGCGCCGCTGTCGCGGTCAAACTGAATACCGGTGGTGGCGGGCAGCCCGGCCAGCGTAAAATCCATTTCATCGCCGGGATTAACTACCGTGTTTTCGCCAACAGCGGCAGCCTGCCCCAGCGGTTCCAGCGCCTGCTGGTAGGTAATGTTTCTGAGCGCACCGTTCACTTCCTCGGTGCTCATGGTTGACAGCAGCAACTGGATTTTGTAGCGGTTTACCTGCCCCACGGCCCAGTTGAGCAGCGTTTCCATTTTTCCGCCGTGAACGTAATCGGCGGGGTCCGGCGAGGTTGGGACTTTAACAATGTCTGCAATTTGCCCAATGGCCTGCCAGTCAAAGGCGTCTGTTTCCCAGGTTTCGTCAGAAACCTGCCGGGGCAGGCCTACGGTTACAGACAGTTGTTTGTTCTGCGGCAGTGCGGCGCGCAGGTCTTGCAAAAAGACGGTGTATTCGGCTTTTAAATCCGGGCTGATGCCCCGGTAATCAATGTCAATGCCCTGGTAGGCGTTGCGCTGTACCAAATCTGCCAGCGCGGCTACGTGCCGCCGGCGCAATACTTCATCAACCAGCAGGTTGTCAATCAAATCCGAGCGTACCTGCCCGTCGGCGCCCCAGTTTTTGATGGTAGGAATGATAGACAGGGTAGAGTTCTGAATTTCCGGCGGCAGCGCCTGCAGCGTGTTGTCAATTTTGCCGTTATCAGCCAGTATCAGCCCCTGCGGGTTGATTTCTACCAGCGAATCCCACACCTGGTCCGGCACGGCGCTGTTCAGTACGTAATCGGTAGATACGCTGGGGTTAATGGGGTGTGTAGCCATAACCACCACCGATTCCGGCGTGAAACCCAGTTCAGATTCCATCACACCTTCGTTGACAAGTTTATTGCTGGGCAGCCATTGCCAGCTTGTGCCATCCCAGGCGTACAAATCCAGTGTGTGCGGGTTTTCTACATCTCTGGGGATGGGAACCCGCAGCAGGACCGCGCTGGCGGGCGTACCGCGCCACTGAATTCGGTAGTAGGGGCTGCGCATAATCAGGTTAGAGGGGATGCTCTCGGCGGCGGTGAGCAGGCTTTGGCCGCTGGAACCTTCTAAAAATGTACTGCGCGGAATGGTGCTCAGTTTGGCGTAAAATGATTGGTTGACGCCCTGCGGCAAAAAGTTGATTTCCATGCCCTGGTCTGCCAGGCTGCCGCCGTTAATGCCAATTGTTTCGTAGCCCAGGCTCATCACCCGGTCTGCCAGAGAAATAGGCGGCAAAAGCAGCACAATCAAAACAAGCAGCGGGATAAAAATAAAATTGATGAGAATGCCGCTCCATTTGCCCTCAATAAATATCTCTATCAGTTGAACCAGTGGATTCGGATTCGGTTTCGATGTCATATCGTTCTGTTTTCTCTTATGTTGGGTACCGCGCCAAACAATCTAGGCAATTTGGCGTAAGCTATTAGTTTAGTCGAGCCTGATTTAATGTCAATTTTTTACAACCAGCAGTCTGTCCAGCCCGGCCAAATCTTTTTTTACGGCAATTTTGGCCTGCGGAAAATAGCGCCGGGCCAGTTGCAAAACCGGCCGGCCCTGGTCAAACCCAATTTCAACCAGCAGACTGCCGCCGGGCCGCAGTTTTTTTGCCGCCTGGGCCAGCAGCGGTTCGATACTTTCCAACCCGGATTCACCGCCGTCCAGCGCGGTGTGTGGTTCAAACTGCCGGACCTCGGGCATGGTTTGGCGGCTGCGCAGGGTGGGGCGGGCCACGTAGGGCGGGTTGCTGACAATG
>RFJF01000232.1 GCA_003695455.1 Chloroflexota bacterium | reverse complement strand
TGCTTTTCGGTGCGAACGTCCAGCAAAGTCATGCCCTTGTCCTGGCACCAGGCCACCTCTTGCGGCTGCACATTCACGCGAACCAGACTGCCCCGCGGCGAATATTTGATGGCGTTGGAAATCAGGTTGTCAATAACCTGCCGCAACCGAACAGGGTCGGCGGTGATGGTGGCCGGTGGAACAGGCTCCAATTCTACACTGGTTTTTTTTAGGCCGGCAATTTTTTTGTGCCGGCGCACAACATTGTCAAGAAAAATACCCAAATCAACCTGTTCCAGATTCAGTTCCAGTTTTCCGGATTCAATCCGGGTCACATCCAGCAGGTCATTAATTAACTCCAGCATATAGCCGGTTTGATTGACAATATCATGCAGAATTCCGTCAGTTTCGTCATCGGATAAGTCTTTTCGGATGTCTAACAGAAGTGATGTGCCCAGTTCCACGTTGCTCAGCGGGCCGCGCAAGTCATGGACGGCCATGCCCAAAAATTTATTTTTGAGGTCATTTAGCCGTTGCAGTTCCTGATTTTGTTGCTCGATGGCAGCTTTTTGAGATGCCAACTCTGTTACCAGCCGGCCCTTCTCTACAATCACCGAAAGCTGTCCGGCAATGCTTTGAAACAAATCTATATGGGCGTTGGCGTAAATTCCCGGCTGGATGCTGGAAAAAAACATAAACCCTACCGGAACACCGTTGGCAATCAGCGGGCACGTCAACGAAGCGCGCATTCCTTCTTCTACAATTAATCGTGTTGAGACAGACGTAGGTTTTTGGGCCAGGTAGGCTTCAAGGTCGTTGAGGATTCTGGGTTGGCCGGATTTTATGATGGCTTCCAGGCTGCTGCCGGCCAACGGCGCCGAGTAGCCTTTGGCAATTTTCATGACCGGTTGGTCGGTTTTGGCCCAGTAAGCGCGAACACGGGGTTTACCGCCATTTTCTCCAATTAATGAAAAGCCAATCCGGTTATACGGGATGAAGGGTTGAAAATTCCGGTATACTTTTTCCAGAATATTATCAAGCAACAGCCCGGCGTTGATGTCCAAGGTCAATTCAGTTAATTTTTGTGATTGGCGGTTCCGGCTCTCTAATGACTGGGCCAAATCTATCAGGGCAAGTCCCAACCGGCTCAACTTGTCGGTTGGAGCCAACGGAATTTTTACATCAAAATCACCTCGTTTTAGCTGTTCGGCAACTTCAATAAACTGAGAAATCCGGTCATCATCAGAGTTGATTTTCGGGTCGAATGCCATAGTACCGTGCCAGCTTTGTTCCAACGCCCGGCCATGTTAATCTGCCGCAAGTAGTCATTGTAGTGTTAAGCATACTAATGTAGAAAAAATATGTCAACCCCTATTTGACCATACTTGGAGTATTTCCCGATTTTTGAGGAGAAAAAAAAACATCCCTTCCAACCTTTACAATCAGAAGGGATGCCTGTTTGAGAAACATAGTGCCTTTACCTGCTCAACGCCGGGGTGGTGGCCGGAAAATGCCGTATTTCAGAATGACATACACGGCCCGGATGCCATCTCGCCAATTAATCTTTTTGCCCTCGTCATAGGTGCGTCCGTAGTAAGAAATCCCGACCTCGTAAATTACGCAATCCAGCGCCGCAATTTTGGCCGTAAATTCCGGTTCAAATCCAAAGCGGTCTTCTTCAATCGTAAGCTGGTTAAGAATTTTGCGTTTAAAAACCTTGTAGCACACTTCCATATCGGTCAGGTTGAGGTTGGTGAAAATGTTGGACAGCAGCGTTAAAAACCGATTTCCCAGCGAGTGCCAGAAGTAAAGCACCCGGTGAGATTCTCCGCCGGCAAAACGCGAACCGTACACTACATCGGCCTTGCCGTCTAAAATGGGCTTGAGCAAAATGGGGTATTCGTTGGGGTCATATTCCAAATCGGCGTCCTGAATGATGATCAAATCGCCGGTGGCGTGTTCAAAGCCGGTGCGCAGAGCCGCACCCTTGCCCTGGTTGACCGTGTGGAAAACCACCCGGAATCCATCCCGATTTTCCAGCGTGTGCAGGTAATCACGGGTTCCGTCGGTGGAGCAATCATCAACAATAACAATTTCTCGCTCTAACGGCAGCTCTACCTGCTGAACCTGTTCAAGAATCGTCTCAATGGTGTCAATTTCGTTGTAGCAGGGAATTACAATTGAAAGTTTCAAATTTCACCTTTTGCGTTTGCAAGCAACTTGCCTCAACATTATTTGAGCACATTTTTTACCGCCAGAATGTGTTCCGGGTTGCTGCCACAGCAGCCGCCGAACATCTTGACACCCTGCTCGCGGAATTTCAGGGCGTAGTCGGCCATAATTTCCGGGGTCACATCGTAAACGGCATCGCCCAGGCCATCAACGTGGGGCAGGCCGGCGTTGGGTTTGGCAATGAGTGTGGCCTCCGGAGCGGCGGCGCGCATGGCGGTAACGGCCGTCAGGTTTTCTTCCAGGGTGCGCCCGCAGTTTACCCCCACAGCCAGCACATCAAGCTGCCACAGTTCTTTGACGGCGTCTTCAGGTTTCACCCCCATCATAGTGCGGCCGTGGGTATCAAAACTCATGGTCACCGTTACCGGCAAATTGGTGGCTTTGTGCGCACCTTCAATGGCGGCGCGAACTTCCTGCAAATCGCTCATTGTTTCAATGTGAATACCGTCCACACCGCCTTCGGCCAACGCAGCGGCCTGTTCGGCAAACATTTCCACGGCGGCTTCGTAGGTAAGCAGGCCCATCGGTTCCATCAACTGGCCGGTTGGCCCCATCGAACCCAACACCAACACTGAGTCTCCGGCCACTTCGCGGGCCAGTTTTGCCGCGGCTACGTTGATTTCATGCACTTTGTCGCCGGCATTTTCAAATTCCAGCCGGGCGCGTGTGCCGCCAAAACTGTTGGTCAAAATGGCGTCGGCTCCGGCTTCTACGTACGCCCGGTAGTGGGTTTTGACTGCCTCCGGGTTGTCCAGATTCCACAGTTCCGGCCCCATGCCGGGCGGCAGCCCCAATTTTTGCAGTTGCGTGCCGGTGGCGCCATCCATCACAATAATTCCCGGTTCTGCAATTTTCTTTTTCAAATCTGGCATTTTAGCCCCCTGTCATCACTAAAAATCCGGAGAAACTACTTCTCCGGACACAAACTTGCGGCCCGAATCTTACCGCCAATTGGCATAAACCGCAAATCAAAAATTTGCCAAATCCGGGGTTTATTTTTTGGGCGGGCCGTGCTATAATTTGCAGCTATTCACTCCAACACAAGGTCAGGCCATTGAAAAAAATCACCGTACTCAGTACCGTTAATTTTACCGATGCCCAACTGGACAAGCTGCGCGCTGTGTCAGACCGGCTGGATGTTCAGCAAGCACCATCAACACTACCCGGCGACCTGCCCGATGATTTGCGCAAACGAGTGACCGTGCTGTACGGCTGGGGAAAACCGCTCATTGAGGGCCACAAATTCCCCAATTTACGCTGGCTGCAAACACACAGCGCCGGGGTTGATTACCTGCACAATACGCCGGTGTGGGAGTCTGACGTGCAGATTTCAAACATCAGCGGCATTCACGCCACGCCGATGGCCGAGCACGCGCTGGCCCTGATGCTGGCCTTTCGCTGGAAAATCCCCACCATGTTAAAAGCCCAGCAGCAGGCTGAATGGACCAGAGGCCGCTGGGAGGCCTTTGCCGGGCCTGAACTGCGCGGCGCAACGCTGGGCATTGTGGGGTACGGCCCCATCGGGCGTGAACTGGCCCGGCTGGCGCGTGCCTTTGGTATGCGCGTACTGGCGGCCAATCGAAGCGGCCGACGCCGCCCCGCCGGCGGTTTTGCGGAACCCGGCATTGGCGACCCGGACGCAAAAATCCCGGAGAAAATTTTTACCACCAGAAATTTGCCGGACATGCTGCCCCGGTGTGATTACGTGGTGGTGCTGGCCCCGCTCACCCCGCAAACCCGCCACCTGTTCAACCGGCAAACATTCCGGCAGATGAAGTCCACCGCCGTTTTTGTCAATCTGGCGCGCGGCGGGTTGGTGGACGAAGCGGCGCTGGTTTCGGCGTTACAGCAGGGAGACATTGCCGGGGCCGGGCTGGATGTGTTTGAAAAGGAACCGCTGCCTGCCGAAAGCCCACTGTGGGCGCTACCCAACGTCATCATCTCGCCGCACGTATCCGGTTTTACGCCGCTGTACGATGAACGCGCCAGTACTCTGTTTGCCGAAAACCTGCGCCGCTACTTAAATGATGAACCGCTGATCAACCTTGTTCAAAAAGAGAGAGGCTATTGATTAAAGGAATAATTTTTGACCTGGGGAACACCCTGCTTCAATTCACCGGTGACCCGCACGCCGTTGGGCAGACGGGCGCAGCGGCAATGGCAACCTGGTACTTAAAAAAGAAGCACATCAAACTGGATGCCGAGGCGCTCGTTGAGACATTTCTGGCCGAACGCGGCGCCGCGTTCCAAAC
>RFJF01000231.1 GCA_003695455.1 Chloroflexota bacterium | reverse complement strand
CGGTAGATATTTCACGTTCATTTTCCCCCCGGAGATAAAACGTGATGCGTGTTCCGGCCCGGTTCACCGTTCACAGAACACGCATCACGCCACAAACAAATGTACAGGGTCGCAGCGGCGTAGCGTCACCGATTCCTGACCCCTGTTCCCTGATTCCTGACCTATGGCAGTTGCAGCACTGCGCCTTTGTCGGCGCTGGTGGCCATGCGGGCGTACCGTTTGAGCCAACCGCGCAACTCCGGCCGCTCGATGGGCTGGAATTTGGCGCGCCGCGCTGCCAGTTCTTCATCAGACAGGGCTACGTTCAGTTTGGCGGCAGGGATGTCAATTTCAATGATGTCGCCCTCTTCCAGCAAGCCGATGGGGCCGCCTTCTGCCGCCTCCGGCGAAACATGCCCAATGCTGGCCCCGCGTGTGCCGCCGGAAAAGCGGCCGTCGGTAATCAGAGCCACGCTGTCTTCCAGCCCCATACCGGTGATGTTACTGGTGGGAGCCAGCATCTCTTGCATACCGGGGCCGCCCTTTGGCCCTTCGTAGCGGATGACCACCACATCACCGGGTTTGATTTCGCCGTTTAAAATACCGTAGTTGGCGTCATCGTGGCTGTTGTAAATTTTGGCCGGGCCGCTGTGTTTTAACATTTGCGGCAGAACCCCGGCGGTTTTGACCACTGCGCCGTTGGGAGCCAGGTTGCCAAACAGCATTGTCAGGCCGCCGGTTTCGCTGTAGGGGTTCTCCAGCGTACGAATGCAGTCGGTGTCTTTGCTGTTGTGCCCGGCAATGTTTTCGCCCAGTGTTTTACCGGTAACGGATTTCTGGTCCAGATGCAGCGTACCCGGTTTTTTGGACAGCTCGCACAAAATGGCGCTGATGCCGCCCGCGGCGTCCACATCTTCAATGTGGTACTGCGACGAGGGGCTGACCTTGCACAGGTTGGGTACTTTGGCCGAAATCTGGTTGATGCGTTCCAGCGGATACTCTATGCCGGCTTCGCGGGCCAGCGCCAGGGTGTGCAGCACGGTGTTGGTACTGCCGCCCATGGCCATATCCAGCGCAAAAGCGTTGTCCAGCGCCTCCGGAGTGATGATGTCGCGCGGTTTCAAATCCCATTCCAGCAGTTTCATAATCTGGGCGGCGGCCCGTTTTGCCAGTTCCTCCCGTTCCGGGGTGTCGGCCAGCACGGTTCCGTTGCCGGGCAGCGCCAGCCCCAGTACCTCGGCGATGCTGTTCATGGAGTTGGCGGTGAACAAGCCGGAGCAGGAGCCGCAGCCGGGGCAGCCGTAATCTTCCAGTTCTTTCAGCCGTTCTTCTGAAATGGAGCCGGCCTGGTACGCGCCCACCCCCTGAAACACCGAAATCAGGTCTACCGTTTCGCCGGTGCTGGGCAGTTTGCCGGCCCGCATTGGGCCGCCGCTGATGAAAATGGTGGGGATGTTGAGTCGCATGGCCGCCAACAGCATGCCGGGGATAATTTTATCACAGTTGGGAATGCAAATGAGCGCGTCAAACCAGTGTGCCGAGACCATCGTCTCCACCGAGTCGGCAATCAGTTCGCGGCTGGGCAGGGAGTATTTCATTCCGTAGTGGCCCATAGCGATGCCGTCGTCTACGGCAATGGTGTGGAACATAAACGGCGCGCCGCCGGCATCCTTCACAGCTTGTCGCACCACCTCGCCAAATTTATCCAGGTGGACGTGACCGGGAACAATATCGGTGTAGCTGTTGGCAATGGCAATGAACGGCTTGCGCATATCCTCGTCGGTGTAGCCGCTGGCCTTGAGCAGACTCCGGTGGGGTGCACGCTCAAATCCCTTTTTAATTTTGTCGCTTCGCATAACGCCTCCTCGCAATGGCTGAATGGTTAGATTTGGGTCATCATTGTAATTCAGAAAAACAAATCAACAAATTTACAGCGATTCCACCGCCTGCCGGATGCGCTCCAGCGCCGTTTGAATGTTCTCCACCGAGTTGGCGTAGCTGAAGCG
>RFJF01000230.1 GCA_003695455.1 Chloroflexota bacterium | reverse complement strand
TGGTAACGGTGCTGCCCACCTGAGTGCCGCCGCTGGGCGGGCTGCCGCTGCCGGCGGCATCATACAGGGCAAAACTCAGACTGCACGTGCCGCTAATGGCGGCACCGTGGTACATCAACCGGCCCTGGTAGGTAAAGGCCGTGCCGGTGACCGCCTGCACCCTAATGCCACCCCCTTGAGCGTGACTCCGTCCGGGTAAAAACATCAAACTCAAACCGATGGCTGCCGCTGCTACTGTAAAGATAATTGCCAGGTTCCATGCTAATCTTTGTCTCATTGGGGGGTGCCTCCGTAACTAAAGTTGGTTGTTCGTTATTTGTTCATTGGTTAATAGGGCCGGTCCATGATGTATTCAATGATTACGCCGTAGGCTGTAACATTGGAATCGGGTAAAGACAGCCAGACATAGTAACCGTATTGCGAGTTGTCTATGCTGCTTAAAGAAATTGACGTAACGGTACTTGAAATTGCCGTGCCGCTGCTGCCGTTGGTAAAGGCTGCGCCCATAGATGATTCACTGCCGCTCATGTCAATTCGATACAAACTGGCACTGCCATCATTGCTTGCACTCGCATCGGACCAATAAAAGGTAAGTTTAGTTACTGTAGCGCCGTGGGGTAACCCGGCCGGAGCAGTATAGGTTGTGGCCGGTGTTCCACCGGCAGGCACAAGAGAACGTCCTTGTTGGCTGAAACCCAATCCATCTGCTGTAGGGTTAAACGCCGCCGCCGGAATGGACAAATAGCCGGTGATGGGTTTCCAGGTGAGCTGGCCCTCTACGTGGGCGTTGCCGGAGGAGTACACGCCGTAGCCGGAGGGGGATTTACTGTAGCCGTACACGCCGTAAGTTGTGCCGCTGAAGGCGCCGGCAGAGCCGTACACACCGGCAGCGCCATTGCTGCTGCTGTCTGTGTCGCCCCAAACGCCGAAAACTTCACCGCTGCTCCCGGTGGTGCCATATACGCCGCTGGCATACTGGCTGCTGCTGGTTGTAAGACCCTTGACGCCGGCCGCAGACCCGCTGTTGGATACGCCATACACGCCGGCGGCAGAACTATCGGTTGTGTCTATCTCGCCTGCTACGCCGAAAACCTTACCGGTGGTAGAAGACGCAGTGCCATAAACGCCGGAAGCTGTGGGGCTGTTGCTGTCTGTCCGGCCGTATACGCCGTAGGTTTTACCGCTGGTGGCGGTGGCGATTCCCACCGTGCCGGTGGTGGGGGCTGTGCCGTACACGCCGTAACCGGCGGCAGAATTATTAGCGCCATAAATGCCGTAGTTGACGCCGCTGTTAGCATACGCCGTACCCGCCACGCCGGCGGCATTATTGCTGCCGCTAAAAGTTGCCCCCTGAACACCATACGTACTCCCGCTGGTGGCGTCGGCCTCGCCGTAAACGCCGGAACTGTAATTGCTGGAACTGTGGGTTGTGCCTTGAACGCCATAATTTACCCCACTGGTGGATGCCGACAGACCATAGACCCCGGCAGCATAGTTGCCGTTACTGTCTGTCCGGCCGAATACGCCGCTGGTTTGGCCGCTGGTGTTAGTGGCAATACCCATCGTGCCGGTGACGGGCGCGGAGCCGACAACCCCAACGCCGCCAGTTGACTCGGTGCGGCCCACAACCCCAAAGGCCGCGCCGCTTGCGCTGCTTGCCCATCCGGAAACTCCCGTAGCATTCGGGCCGGTGGAATCCACCCGGCCCATGACGCCATTGACGGCCCCGCTGCCGCTGGCCGGACGGGCGTAGCCGTACACGCCGCCCGCGCCGTCGGTATTGCTGCCTGTTTCGCCATAGACGCCGTAGGTAACGCCGCTGGTTGCGGCGGCCCAACCGCTAACCCCCGCCGCGCCTTCGGTGGTGCTTTGGGTTGCGCCCGCCACGCCAATGACCTTGCCGCTGGTTGCGCTGGCGGCACCGTACACTCCGGCCGAACTGTCGGTGCTGCTGCTGACAGTCCCCAAAAGCCCGACGGCAGGCGTGGCGCTGCTGTCGGTATTCCACGCCTGTACGCTGCTGCCCGCTACCGAGCCGCTAATCACCGCGCCGGGCCGCAGACTGAGGGCGTAGGGCGCGGGGGTCAGTTCGACCCGCGGGCTGAGGGTGGCATTACTGGCCCCGCCGGGGCAACTGTTGATGGTGATTTCCAGCCAGCGCGCCTCGCCGATAAAGGTGCTGCTGCCGAAATCCAGGTTGGCATTAAAGTAGCCGTTGCTCACCGAAACGCTGCTATCGGTAACGGTGCTGCCCACCTGAGTGCCGCCGCTGGGCGGGCTGCCGCTGCCGGCGGCATCGAACAGTTTGAAGCTGAGGCTGCACGTGCCGCTAATGGCCGTACCGTTGTACACCAGCCGGCCCTGGTAGGTAAAGGCCGTGCCGGTGGCGGCCTGAGCGCCAATACCGCCGCCCTGGGCGCGGCTTTGGCCGGGCAAAAGCATCAGCGCAGTTGTTACCGCTGCCGCCGCGACCACGATAATTGCAAAATTCCATGCCAGTCGGTGTTTCATTGGGGGTTCCTCCGTGAGTAAAATAGATGGGTGTTTTCAAGAAAATGGACAGCAGGGAGTAAGAAGTAGGGAGTAGGGAGTAGGAAGCAAGGATTAGCCTTCTTACTCCCTACTCCGTACTTCCTGCTCCTGATCATTTGTTTGTTGGTGCCAGTTTATTTTGCACATACGTCACCATCGCTTCGAGCGTGGCAAAGCCCATAAGCCGGCCGGTGCGAACATCTTCCAGGCTGAAACGCCACACGCCCGGCTGATCTTGCTGGGTGCTTCGCTCTTCCCAGCAGCGTAAAATATAAGATTGGTAAGAATTTGACCGGTTTGGTGGATTCATAAAAAATCACTTTACATTGGCTTATTTGAACACGCCGGGCTATCATTTCTAAACTACACAACCTCGACTGTACCAAAATACCGTGAACAAAACGTGAATTACGCAACCCACCATGGTTAAACCGGAACTTCGACTGAATCTACTGGGCGCTCCCCAGGTTTTTTTGAACGGAACCCCTGTGACGGGCTTTGTTTCAAAAAAGGCGCAGGCCCTGCTCTTTTATCTGGCCGAGACCCAACAGCCCCACACCCGCCAATCGTTGGCGGCCCTGCTCTGGCCCGAGATGCCGGAAACCACCGCCCGCACCAACCTGCGCAAAGCCCTCTCTAATTTGCGCCGCCTCTTCCCCGACCACCTGCTGATTTCGCGGCACACGGCGGCATTCAACCCGGACAGCCATTTTTGTTTGGATTCTCGACAGTTTGAGCATCAACTTGATTGTTTTCAGGCTGAAACCCGCTTAAAATCTGAAAATTTTGAGGATTTGGCCACCGCCCTGGCGTTGTACCGGGGCGATTTTCTGGCCGGTTTTTCTGCGGCGGCCCTGCCCTTTGAGGAGTGGATGCTGGCCCGCCGGGGTCAGTTGCACGAACTGGCGGT
>RFJF01000229.1 GCA_003695455.1 Chloroflexota bacterium | reverse complement strand
GTTCATGCGGTAATCTAACTTGTTCTAACCTTTTCATAATATATTAAAGTTGACATAGTTCTTTGAATTTTGTTAAGAAATGTGATATGATGATTGTGTTGTTGCCGCCTTTATTTTAATCTGCCAGCCAGTGCCTCCCTATTTTCTGATTTTGCTGGGTCGAAAAAACAGAACCATTATGCCAGTTGCTCAACAGATTACACGTTTGATTGCATTGCTTGTGCTTTTTGCAAGTTTGGCTGCCTGCGCACCAACGGGCAATGCGCCTGCGGTTGATGTTGAAGCTACAGTGGCTGCCGGCGTAGCGGCCACCAGCCAGGCCGCGGTTGGGCTGCAAGCCACCGTAGATGCCGCCGTGGCGGCAACGTTGCAGGCACAGCCGCCCACACCCCAACCCACCGCAACGCCGGTGCCTATTCCCGCCACCCCGATTCCGGTGTCAACGCCGGTCCCGGACACCCCAAATGCGCTGGACGCGCCGGATCTGGAACGGGTGCAAGCCGTGATTATGAACGAGGTGAACGGCACGGTGGCGCAGGATTTAGACTTTTTGCAATCGTTGTTTGCGCCCGATGCGGTCATTATTGACCACGCCGGCACGCCCAATGACCCGGCCGACGACACAATCTGGCAGGGCTGGCCCAACATCGAGCGCCGGTACCAGGCATTTTTCTCATCCGGGGTGTCATCCATCACGCTGGTTGATTTGGTTATTCAGGTGCTGGCAGACCAGGCCGTGGCTACCCATCAGGGCGTGATTCTTGACGGCACGCTCTACCCGGACCGGGGCGTGTACCTGCTGGAAAAATCCAACGACCAGTGGTTGATTACACAGATGGATTACGGCAACCTGGCCCGTGATGCCGAACAGCCGGCAGCCGGGGCCAAGCCGCCGCCCACCCCGCCCGCACGCGACGATGGCCTGTACGTGCTCGAAGTTGGCTCGCAACATCGCTATGAAGAACCGTGGGGTTGGGATCGCGGGGACCCCTGCACCGCCTGGGAAACCAAAAACTTTGACGACACCAAACCCTACTATCGCGGATTTAATGTTGAGTTGCTGCTGACCAACAACTCGGATGAAAAAATACCCGATAATTGGCCCATTACATTTGTCACGCACAAAGGGCAGCCGGTGCAGGCCTGTTTTTATGGATACGCCGGCTCCGGCCCGCCGCCGGGCGCAACCAGTTCTGTCACGTTTTTTACGGTGGTGGAACAGGGAGATTATGTTGAAACCATCACCCTCAGTTACAACGGTCAAACTGTGCGGCTTTGCCTTGACGGACGGGGCGGCTGGCGAAATTGCTAAATTGAGGGGCAGACAGGAGAGGTTTTTATGGAAAATGAAGTTGCCACCCACGTGAACGAAGCACCCGCGGCCGCCCAGCCCGGGGGGAGTTTGTCGGGGTGTCTGGTCTGGTTTTTGGGAGGAATCACGCTGAGTTTCTCGCTGGTGCTATCGCTGGTTTTGCTGGTGCTGCTTATGGGTTCGGTGGCGTTGAATGTGTACCTGGGCTGGCAATTGGCCGGCCTTGAGGTGACCGTTAGCCGCATTGCCACCGCCACCCCGGCGCTGGTTGCTCAGCCGGATGCTGAAACCGCCCCGGCGGCAGAAGTTGCGGTCGCCCCAAATCAGGCCACGGTTACACCCGTAGTGGTCACCGCCACGCCCCTGCCGCCCGCCGCACAGTTACAATCTCAGCAGGCCACGGTGGCAGCAATCGCCACCCAGTCATCCCAATCGGGCAAAGCCGCGGCATTTGTGCTGCCAACCACCACCGTGACTGGCGCAGTGGCAATGAATCCCGCCGGCAGTGACGCCCCCGCCGATGACGGCTCCGGCGGCATCAGCGCCGCATCCGGCGGAAACCCGCCCCCCCGTCCCACCGGCGAATCTGACTCGCGCTCAACCCAGCCGGTAGAACCAGATTCCGGGCCGGAAAATCCCAAATCAGAACTGTCTTCGGCGGCGGCAACTTCATCAAATGAATACGAACTGATTGCCATTGAAGGCGAGCGCGAAAGCCGCCCCCCCGCAGAGCACGGTGACCTCAATTTGAAACTCCGTGACATTGAGCCGCTGGATGTTGACGCCAAACTGATTGATCTTGATGGTGCCGGAATTGACCCCGATGCGCCGAATCTCGGCAAAATATTCAAACCGGAATTTACCGGCGTGTACGGTATTCACAATTGGGACTGGGCCACCAACGGCCCCTCGGATTTTGTGGATGACGGCAGCGCTGTGCTGGTGGGCATTAAAACCAACCCCGGCGACCCGGTGCTCATTCCGCCCAAAAAACAGGATATTTTTGGCGGCAAATTTTACGCAACGCTGCTGTACGCCTCGGAAGACCAGGTGACCTTTGTTTACGCCCGTAACGGTAACGTGGTCAAGGGCTACACGGTGCACTACCTGGGGCTGCAAACCGACCCGAATCTGATCAAACTGTTCAACGAGAGCGAAGGCAACCAACTCCCCGGGTTAACGCTGGATACACCCGTGGGTATTGCCACCGACGAGTTGATTGTGGCCATCCGCGATAACGGCACCTTCCTTGACGCCCGCTCTAAAAAGGATTGGTGGGACTGATGGAAAAAATATGGAATAGCGAACACCACCTGGGCAAGCTGTTTGTGGGCGGGTGCGGAACCCAATTGGGATTGCTGGCAACGTGCGGTACGCTGTCTGTGCTGGTTCTGTTTCTGGCAGTTTGCGGCGTAACCAACGCCATCTCCGTGGCCGTATCGCAGGAGGTGGCCCTGATTCCCGCCGAAACCGCCACCGCCACCCCGGAACCCACCATTGCCC
Organism: Chloroflexota bacterium; assembly: GCA_003695455.1. Lineage (GTDB taxonomy): Bacteria > Chloroflexota > Anaerolineae > 4572-78 > J111 > J095. Next base: position 4,689 of record RFJF01000229.1, on the reverse strand, counting down.
CCACATCGGCTGTGCTGGATTCTTTGCTGGGTGAAGTGCAACTGCTGCACGGTGAAGTAGAATATTTGCGCTCCAACCTGTCGTCGGCGCCGGTAGAGGCTGCCGCGGTTACGCTGCCCACAGCCACACCCACGCCGCCGCCCGTTCTGGTTGCTAATCAAAGTGATGTAAATTTGCGCAGCGGCCCCGGCACAACGTTTGAAAATCTTGGAACACTGCCCTACGGCAGCAGCGCCGAAATTGTTGGCCGCAACGAAAACTCAACCTGGTGGCTGGTTGCCACCGGCAACGGCCTGTTTGCGTGGGTATCGGACAATCTGGTGGTAACCCAGTACACCAGCGACGATATTCCGGTGGTGAGTATTCCGTCGCTGCTGGCCTACGGGGCTGATCAGGCTGTGGCATCTGATGCGGACGCGGCGGCAGCCTTTGGCGGTGCGCCCGTTGCCACCGGCGGCCCGCCCGCCATTGGCGATGACGCCGTGACCCCGCGCGAACTGGTTCCGGCGGGTACGCCTACGGCCATTCCCAACGCTCAACGCACCTTTGTGGAGGAAATGCCGGCCTACAAACGGCTACGCGGCCACCTGCTCATCCCGCCGGTCAGCGAAAGCGTTTCGCCGCACGGCGACCAGATTGCCCTCACCGAGCGCATTAAATTGTACACGGTAACCACAGACGGCGCGCTGACCACTATCTGGATTGAGGATAACGCCGATTTTGGCCCGCTGGGCAACGTGGTCTGGTCGCCGGATGGCGACTATTTGGCGCTGGAAGTGGGCTACAAACAAAAGTACTGCAAACCATGCGCCGGCGTGATTGTGCTGCGGCTGGCCGACGGCAAAATCACCCAGCTTGAGCATCCCGGCGAACTGGATTTGGGTGCGCCGCGCTGGACGCAGGATGGCAAGCTGTTGGTCAACGCCTTTCCGGCTGAACCCGCCGACGGCATTGCTTACGAATATTCGCTCTCCGGCAAAGGTGTGCCGGCGCAGGGTGCATACGTGCTCAGCGCCAACCACGAAGGCCAGCGCTGGTTTCCGTGGCGGCCCGGCAAAACGTGGCTGGTGGGCAGCTACGAACGCGCCGACAGCTACAACGCCGAGTAACCCGCTCGAATGTTCCCCCGCTTTTCGTCGAGAGGGTTGATTGTTGCCGCGCTGTTTATTTTGATGACCGCTGCGTGCGTGCGGTTTGATTTGGCCGCGCATCCGGTAATTGTTGCCGATGCGCCGGCCACCCGCACGCCGCAGCCCCAACCAACCCCCGTGGTTTGGCCCACGTTCAGCCCCCGTTCAACCCCGATGGTTTTTCAGGTGGTCAACCCCGCGCCCGCGCCGGCACCCGCCTGTACATTTCCCGTTGTGGTTGCCGGTCAGCACATTTCTGCGGACGGAGACACAGAAATTTCAGAAAGCGGCGCAGTGGGCCGGATGGCGTGCCAGATCAAGCGAGATTCCTGCGCCTTTAACCGGCTGGTGGGCAAAGTTGACCCGTCAATTATTTTTAAACAGGAAGAGACCGGCCCGTACGCCGTTGAAGATTTGCTGGTTCATCCGGCCATGGTGCAACCGCTAACCCGGCTCAGCAAACTGGTGCAGGCCGAATGGGACGGCGCGGTGCAATTGCGCGTTACCGACGCCTACGATTCACTGCTGTCACACGACCCGCCGGAGTCGCTGCCCGCAGACCGGTACTCGCTGCACTACGAAGGCCGTGCCGCAGATTTGACCACCTGGCCCGTTGACACCAGCCTGTACCCGCGGCTCTGCGCGCTGGCCGTGTGCGCCGGGTTTGACTGGGTCCACAACGAGGCAACCCACTGCCACGCCTCCATTCGTGCTGCCAGCCTGTGCCAAAGTTGCGGCAACTGACCATCCCACTCACTGCAACCCGACAATTCGCAGCCGGTACAGCCCGTACAGCACGCTTTCGGCCACCAGCAGCGCCAGCGCCGCGCCGGCCGCGCCCCACGCCGGAATAAACCAGACGCACAACCCCAGGTTGATGGCAATGCCCGTAGCCAGCAGGCCGTTTACAAATTTTTCATCTCCCCGCGCATACAGATATATAATGAAGAGACTGTTTTGCAACGCGGGAACCAGCGCCGCTGCCAGCAGTTGCAAAACCGGTACGGCCGGCTGGTAGCCGGTGCCGTACGTCAGCCGGATTAGTGGGCCGCCCAACACCAGCGACCCCACCACTGCCGCTGCGCCAAATGCCAGCAGCCCCCATTGCGCCCGATGCAGGGTGCGCTCAAGGGCGGGCGCAGTGTGCCGGGCGGCGTTCAGCGCCGCCATAGCCGGAAGAACGGCCATAAAAAATGCGCCCGGCAATTGCCGGCCCGCTTCTGCAAATCGGTTGGCGGCGGCGTACCAGCCCAACGCCTGCTCGCCCTGCAAGTAGGCCAGCAGCAACATGTTTGCCCGCATTTGCAGTGCGGCCAAAATTCCCGCTACGGCAAACGGCCAGGCAATTTTCAGCAATAATTTGATAAAAGAATTGCTTATATGTTGAACCGGGAGCGAGAAAGAATACCGGCGGGTGAAAATGAAATGTGCCAGCCCAAGCTGAACAATCTGGCTCAAGCCGGCCCACCCAATCAGCGCTGCCAGCGATGCCCGCTGCCACACCAGCGCCAGTGTGCCGGCCAGCAAAATTGCTTGCCCGGCCAGGGTCATCCACAGAATTGGGGTCATAGTTTGCCGCGCTTTGAACACGGCCGTGAACGAACTGGTTGCCAGTCCCGCAACCAGATAAATTACCCCCCAACGCAGCGCGGCAATAATTTCCGGGTTTTGCTGTGGCGCAAGCTGCGGGGCAAAAAACAACAGCAGGCCAATTGCCGGAAGCGCCAGCAAAAATTTGGCTATGATTGAATTGATTAAATAATCGGGGGTGCCGGCCGGATTCATGGCCAGATCACGGGTTAAAACGGTACTCAGCCCAAATTCAGAAAACACCAGCAGCGTCAGCAGCCAGCTCATCACAAAAGTGTAGCGGCCAAAACCCGCATCGCCCAGGCCCCGGCCCAAAACCGCAGCCAGCGCGAATCCAAAAATGGCGCCGCTAACATTTACCGCCAGCAGTGTCAGGGTATTTTGTCCAATCCTCAGAAAAATGTGCTTCATTGGCATGGGATGGGGGAGAAAAACTCCGGTTCGTCTGTTTGGGATTATAACTTATCCTGATAAATGCGGCGATAACGGCGGGTTTGGGCTGAAGTTCTGCGAATAATTTCTACAATGAGATTTTGCAAAATACAAAAAATTAGTGTATCGTACCCGCGCTTTCAAATTGAAGTGTTTAACCCTGATGCCGCGCAATCCTCTGCATTCAACTAAATTTTAGAGAAACGCCAATTCTGCAGAAATTGTGAACCTGAACTGAACCATAATTTCACATTTGCCCGTTTTTGTTGCAATTGGTACAATCGCGTAATTGCGAATACATTGTAAAAATATTGCAAACTATAGCCGATAGATGTCAGCCAGAGCTGACATTTAACAGAGTTGAGTGTCGGTATTTTGCTACAGCCCCGGTAGCAATTGCCCACTGCACGGTATGCCGTGCAGTTGACTTCCGACGATTCCCGTGTTTAAATCTTAAAACCCGAATTTCAGACGAATAATTTTGTGTGGATGTTGTGTGTTCGCATCCGGTATTTTGACATAAAGTTAAGAATTCTTGTAACAATCAAAACAGGGTGTGTTATATGAATTTTATTTTTCATCCCAGTATGAATACCATTGCCAGGGCTTCAATTATTGGCGCGGTGTTGTTTGTGGCTGGTCTGAGTGGCGCCTTAATTTATTTTGTGCGTTCGCCAATTATGACCAACGTGGGGGTTGCCGTGCAACAGCCGGTGCCGTTTAGCCATTTGCACCACGTACGGCAGGTTGGTCTGGATTGCCAATATTGCCACACATCGGTAGAAGATTCCAGCTTTGCCAACGTGCCGCCCACAGAAACCTGCATGACCTGCCACTCGCAAATCTGGACCGAAGCGCCAATGCTGGAACCGGTGCGGCAAAGTTTTCAGAATGAAACACCCATCGAGTGGAACCGGGTACACAACCTGTCTGATTTTGTCTTTTTCAACCATAGCGCCCACATCAACAATGGTGTGGGCTGTGAAACCTGCCACGGCCAGGTAGATAACATGCCCCTCACCTGGAAAGCTAATACCCTGCAAATGGAGTGGTGTCTGGCCTGTCACCGCAATCCGGCGCAGTATGTGCGGCCCAGAGACCAAATTACCACCATGGGGTACCAATTACCTGACGGGCAGGATCAATTAACTGTTGGCACGCAACTGGTTGCAGAATACGGCATAGAAGTAGGGCGGTTAGACGACTGCTCAATCTGCCATCGTTAGTAGGGGTTTTGATGAGAAAGAACTTTAATTTACCAGAAATTCGGAAGCGATTGGCCGGCACCAACGGTCAAAAATATTGGCGAAGCCTTGAAGAAATTGCAGAAACCGACGAATTCAAGGATTTTCTGCACCATGAATTTCCGCAGGGCGCAGACCAGTGGTTAAGCCCCATCGGCCGGCGGAACTTTCTGAAACTGATGGGCGCCTCGCTGGCATTGGGTGGTTTGGCCGCCTGCAACCCCCAGCAGGCCGAAAAAATTGTGCCGTACGTGAAAGCGCCGGAAGCCATTATCCCCGGCCAACCCATGTAC
>RFJF01000228.1 GCA_003695455.1 Chloroflexota bacterium | reverse complement strand
TCTATCAAAGAACAACTGCTTAATTCTAACGGGCAGTTGGCCGACATCCTGCTTGATTTCTGGAATACCTGGAGAGCCGCAAATGAAAAAACGCCGCAACACTGAACTGTGGGCCGCGCTGTTGGCTATTTTGCTCATCACCTTTTTTTATGTGGCCGGGGTTGCCCGCTTCAGGGAATTTCCGGCGGCCAGCGGGTTTGTGGGGCACGGACTGGGCGTGGCCGGTTTTATTTTGATGCTGATGACAGAAACGCTCTACTCGCTGCGCAAACGGGCCACCAACGCCCGCTGGGGCCGGATGTCGTCATGGTTAAAATGGCACATTTTCACCGGGCTGGTGGGGCCGTACATGGTTTTGCTGCATACGGCGTGGCAATTTAACGGATTGGCCGGCGTTACCATGCTGCTCACCGTTGCCATTGTCATTAGCGGATTCATTGGCCGCTACATTTACACAGCCATCCCCCGCTCCGCCGACGGTGCGGCGCTGGCCGCCGATGAGTTGCAGCGCCAGATTGCCGCCAGCGAAACCCTGCTGCAAGAGTGGGTTATGAGCCAGCCACAGGCCATTGACGCCCTGGCCGAACGGCTGGCGGTTATTTCTCAGCCGGCCGGGGGCGGGGCGGCGCTGGTACTTTCGCGCCCTCTGCTTGAATGGCGCTTTCGGCAACAGTGGGCGCGCGAAAAGCGCAACCTCAAACAACAGGGCGTTAGCCACCTGCAAGAGCTGGAAAATCTGCTCAAACAGCGCCGCGCCCTGAAACGGCAGGTTGATTCGCTGGGTACGGTACGGCGGTTGATGGCCGTATGGCACACCGTACACGTGCCGCTGGGCGTAACCCTGTTTGTGCTGGCGTTTGTGCATATTGGCGCGGCGCTCTACTTTGCCACCCTGCTCAAGTAAACAAGCAGCGCAGGGGCAAACGGCCGTTTGCTTCCGCAGAAATCACTTGTTCTGAACATAAACCAAAATTGATGTTTGCCACCGGAGGGGGTTACTGCGCGCCTCCTGACTCACACAACCACATCTGAAACCATTCGGCAGGGCTGCCGATTGATTGGGAAAGAGGGAACAGCATGAAAAAGCAACTGGGATGTTTGTCGGGCACCGGAATTGCCGCCGCATTTGGGGTACTCATTGTGCTTACGTTATTGTTGTGGTTTAGCGGCGGTTCAATCTTCAACCCCGGCGGGTTGAGCGCCCAAAACCAGGAGGGGCAGCAACTGGGCGGCGTAACCTCGCACGCAGAACTCATCAGCGATTGTTCCGCCTGCCACGCGGCCCCGTGGAGCGCCGACAGCATGTCGGACCGTTGTCTGAATTGCCACACTGCCATTTCTGCCGAGCTGGATGACCCCAACTCATTGCACAGTGTGATGATGCCCAACGGTTTCATTCCCTGCCGGGATTGCCACACCGAACACAACGGCGAAACCGCCCTGCTCACCTCGGTAGACCCCAACACCTTTCCGCACGCCGCCGCTACCGGCTTTGCGCTCACCGCCCATGAAGAAGATGACGAAGCACTGGCCTGCGCCGATTGCCACGGCCAAAATTTAACAGTGTTTGAACCCTCTACCTGCGACACCTGCCACCGTGATCTGAATGTGGCATTTATGGAGAGCCACACCGCCGCCTTTGGCAGCCAGTGTTTGGCCTGCCACGACGGTATTGACACCTACGGCGAAGCATTTGACCACAACCGCACTGACTTTCCGCTGGAAGGCGAACACCGTGAAGCCGCCTGCGCCGATTGTCACCAAAATCAGACCACCCTGGCTGCCCTGCAAACCACCGACCAATCCTGCTACGCCTGCCACGCCGCTGATGATGCCCACGGCGGCGAGCTTGGGCAGAACTGCGCTATTTGTCACACCGCGCAATCGTGGGAATCAACTACCTTCAACCACGCGCTCACGGCCTTTCCGCTGCTGGGTGCGCATGAAAACGCAGAGTGCGAACAGTGCCACATCAACAATCAATTTACCGGCACGCCCACCGATTGCTACGCCTGCCACAAAAAAGATGACGCCCACAACGGCGGGTTTGGACAAGCCTGCGAGCAGTGCCACAACACCAAAACCTGGGAAGACGCCACCTTTGACCACAACCTGACCGACTTCCCCCTCACCGGCGCGCACCAACGCACCGAGTGCGAACAGTGCCACATCAACAATCAATTTGCCGGCACCCCCACCAACTGCTACGCCTGCCACGCCAAAGACGATGACCACAACGGCCGGTTTGGGCAAAAATGCGAGTTGTGTCACAGCACCAAAGCCTGGGAACCGGCCACCTTTACCGGCCGTGACCATACCTTCCCCATCAACCACGGCCGCCGGGAAAACAGCCCCTGCGAAACCTGCCACCCCACCGTGCTGGACCAGTACACCTGCTACGGCTGCCACGAACACACCCCGGACAAGATTCGTCGTGAGCATCTTGAGGAGGGGATTCGCAATTTTGAAGATTGCTTTGACTGCCACCCGGATGGCCGTGAACACGATGACTGATTGTAATTACTCAGCAGGTGTCATGCTGAGGCAGTAGGCCGAAGAATCTCTATGCGGAATAGCTTTGTTTCGCTTTTAAGGCGAGATTCTTCGCTCGTTCCTCACTCAGAATGACACCTGCTGAATAGGGTGGTGGTAAAAAAGCAAGTGACAAACGTGCCACTTTGATGAGCACAGCGAAGAGAAATCCCTTGTTACCCCTCCCCCCAACCTCCTCCCCAAAATTTGGGGGCGCACCTGAATAGATACATTTTATCTGCGGCAGCCGGAATTACCTGCACGGCGACAGCTCTAAAATGCAAGGCTTGCATTTTGAATCGCAAGGCTTGCATTTTGAATCGCAAGTCAAATAAAAGCGGGCGCTGAATCCGGATTCGGCGCCCGCTTTTATTTGAGGCAACGTTGCCAAATGAAAAATTTCTCATTCTGAATTCATCAAAACGTCACCCCCCTGCGCTACACTGTTTTCAGTTGCAAACACAACCAAACCGCGCCCAAACAGTTAGCGCGCTATGCCAAAAATACGCTGAGGAGAAGCCATGCCCACCGAACACGAACCCCGTAAAACTGCGCCTGCACCTCGTCCAAAACCTAAATCCCGGCCCAAACGCAAGCCCGTAAAATTTACCGGCACCGCCAAAGTAACGCTCACCGCCATCAGTCTGCTCAGCTTCATTGGCGGCTGGAACATCATTGCCCGCGTTGAAAATCAGGATGCCCAGGCCGAGGAGCCAGCAAACACACCGGTTCCCCAGTTTACACCAACGCCGGTACCGCCCACACCAACGCCCTGGCCCACCATCGCTGCCCTGCCTGAACTCAAACCGATACCGACCCTGCAACCCATTCTGGCAAATACCGCCCAGCAGCCCGTCGCCGCTCCGGCTCAAATTGCGCCCGCTGCCCCGCAGGTCAACATTGCACCCATTCAAATAGCGCCGCTGCCCACGCTGGCCCCGTTGCCCGCTATGCCTGCCGCCCCACCGCCTCCGCCGCCCATGCCGGCACAACCCGCAGGCGGATGGCAAAATAGCGGCGGTTCGTAACGGCCGCTCACTGCTTACCAATTACCACCCCAAAATTGCCACTTATGTCACAGGAGAATCCCATGGCTGTTCAATCTAAATCTGCAATCAACAATGATTTCAAAACCATTCTCGATATTCTCATGATTAGTACCGGAATGCTGGTTGGCGGCCTGTCGGCGCTGGCTGCCGTCTGGCTCTGGTTTGATTACCAGATTGACCCGTCAAACAGTTTGCTTACCCTGCTCAGCGCCCGGCTGGCCACGGCCCTGCCCGTGCAAATGCAAAGTTTCTTGAGCAGTCAAACGCAAATGATGGGGTTGCCGCTCACCGGCCGAACATCGGCGTACTGGTACATGGCCCGGGCCGGCGGCATTGTATCTTATCTTCTCATCTGGTTCTCGGTGGTGTGGGGGTTGGTGCTGAGCACCAAAATCACCGGCAAACTCATTCCCGCTCCCATCACCTACGGTCTGCATGAGTTTCTCTCGATATTGGCGGTGGTGTTTGCCGTGCTGCATGCGGTGGTGCTGCTGGGCGATGAATACATCAAATTCAACGTATTCCATTTGGCTGTTCCATTCATTGCCCCGTACGAACCACTGTGGACGGGGCTGGGCATCATTGGTTTGTACCTGACGGCCGCGCTCACCATCAGCTTTTATTTTCGCAAGCAAATTGGCCAAAAAACCTGGCGAACCCTGCACTACCTCACCTTTGTGGCCTTTGTGCTGGCTGCTGTTCATGGTATGATGGCCGGCAGTGACAGCGGCCTGATTATGACCACGCTTCTGTACTGGGGTACGGGTTTCAGTGTAGTCTTTCTGGTTTACTACCGCCTCTTTACCCTCAAAATTAAAGACAAAAAGCCCACCCGCCGATAATACACATAACAGGCAGTACCGGCTCGGATGGGCATGGTTACTGCCAAACCATACAAATCGGCATATCTCCCGCCCGCCGTTCATTCACGCCTAAATGAACGGCGGATTCGTTACTTTAAACAGATTCAATTATCAAATGAACGTTACAAAATACCTGTTTTCCTCACTGCAATCAAAATTGACTCTGGCCTTTATTGTACTGGTTGCCGCCCCCCTGATTGCGCTTGGAATTGCCAGCCTGCGCGCCACCAGCAACATCATCCAGACCAACGCCGAAGCCGGTTTTGCAACCAGCACCGGAGACGAAGCCGAAAAAATGCAGAGCTTTCTCACCCGCGCCGAAGGCGATGCGGTTCTGCTGGCCCGGACACCGGGGTTGAACCAACTTATCAACAGCACCGATCCCCACCTCTGGCATGAAAGCCGGGCGCAACTGGCCGATTTCTTTCGCAGTTTTTCCAGCAACCACCTGTTTTACGAAGAAATCAGCTACATTGATGAAACCGGGCAGCAAATCATCAAAGTCAGTTCAGACGGCCAGCGAACCTGGGTAGTTTCTGATGACAAACTGCAAAACAAGGCCGGCGAGTATTACTTTTCAGAAACAATGAAGCTGGAATCCGGGCAGGTTTTTGTCTCGCAACTGGATTTGGACCGCGAATTTGGCAACATTGTTCGCCCTTTTAAACCGGTCATTCGCCAATCAACCCCCGTGTTTGACCAGCAGGGACGCCGCCGAGGCATTGTGGTGCTGTTTATTTTGGGTAGTAAATTTTTGCCGGCCATTGACCCGGATTATTCTGAAAGCGGCGGCGTTGAATTTATGGTTGACCAGGACGGTTATTACCTGATTCATTCCGATTTTGCCCGGGCCTGGAGCGGCCCGCTCAATTTAAACACCGGTTACAATTTGCACGCCGATTACCCCGCCGACATTGCCGAAGCCATTCTTTCCGGTGATACCGGGCTTATTTCTGAAGGCGTTGACAGTATTGTTACCCACGCGCCCGTTTTTCCGGACCCCGCCCACCCGGAACACTACTGGGTGATGGTTGATATCCACCCAAAATCGGCGGTGCTGGCGCCGGTGGCCCAATTCAGAAATCTGTTTGTGGGCGTGCTGGCGGGCACACTGGTTGCAGCCAGTCTGCTCAGTCTGGTAATTTCCCGCTGGCTCAGCCGCCCACTTGTTGAACTGCGGCAAGGCGTGCAGGTGATTGGCCAGGGAAATCTGGACCACCGGCTCACGCTGTCAACCGGCGACGAAATTGAAGCATTGGCCAATGATTTCAACCTGATGGCCGAACGCCTGCAAGAATCTTACAGCGGGTTAGAGCAAAAAGTTGCCGAGCGAACCGCCGAACTGACGGCGCTCAACGCTATTGCCTTCACGGTCAACAGTTCGCTGGATTTGGAAGCCGACCTGGAACAGGCGCTTGAAATCATCAAACAAGAGTTGAACCTGGATTTTGCCTGGATTTTTCTGGCGCAGGATAACAGCCAACATTTACATTTAGCTGCCGCCAGCGGCCTGCCGGATGAATTTCTGCGCGGTGAAGCCCGCCGGCCCGTCACACGCTGCAATTGCGGTCAGGTTCTGGACACCGGAGAATTCTGCCACGTACAGAACGATTCTTGCCGGCGGCTGCAACTCTATCGGCAAAAATATCCACACCTGCCTGCTGACCACGTGTCTGTACCGGTCTTTTCCAAACAATCGGTGGTGGGTGTTCTGAATTTGGGCAGCAGCAACGGAACCAACCTTTCTGCCGATGATTACCGCTGGCTTGAAACCGTCGCACGTCAAATTGGCAACGCTGTTGAAAACGCTGCACTCTACCAAAATACGCTCAAAGAAGCAGACCGAATGGCCGCGCTCAATCGCGTTTCAACCACGGTCAGCGTATCGTGGCAGTTGGATAACGTGCTGTACCCGCTGCTGAGCGAAATGGCCGGGGTACTGGGGATGAATCAGGGTGTGGTGGTTCTCAAATCTAACGACCGGCGGGGCCGCTACAAATTGCGCGCCTTTTTTGGCCGCTGGCAGCCGGAAACAGATTTGAATAACATTGCGTGGCAAACGCTGCCCCTGCTGGAAAACCTGGAACGCACACACGCACCTGTGTACATCAATGACGCCGCCGGCAGCAAATGGTTGGACTCGCTGCACGGACTGATTGCCCGCGAGGGAATCCAGACGGTGCTGGCACTGCCGCTGGTAGTTCAGCAACAACTGATTGGTTTTATTCAGCTTCATTCCGTAAACCACACCCGTATATTTGAAACCGAAGAAATTGAGCTGGCAAAAACCCTGACCAACCAGGCTGCTGTGGCTATTGAAAAGGCCCGCTTGTACGAAGCCACCGTTGCCCGCTATGAAGAAGAACAGCAAATGGCCCGCCAGATTCAGCAAAATCTGCTGCCGCGAAACGTACCCCGGATTCCGGGCCTGCAAATTGCCGGCTTGTGCCGTCCGGCGCAGGCTACCGGCGGTGATTTTTTTGACTACATTCCACTGCCCGGTAACAAACTGGGCGTGGTTGTGGGCGATGTAACCGGCAAAAGCCTGCCGGCGGCTATGGTTATGGCTCTGGCCCGCAACACCATCCGCGCCGAAACACTGAGTCTGGTTTGGCCCAATCTGGTAATGACGGCGGCCAACCAAATGCTCAGCGAGGATATACGCCGCGGCACATTTGTGGCTACCGTCAGCGCCCTGCTGGACCCAACCAACAAAAAATTACTGCTGGTTAATGCCGGCCAAACCGCCACTCTGCTCCACAGAAACAACCAGATTCAGTTTTTACTGCCGGATGAGGCCGCCGGTTTACCGTTGGGTATTCAGCCGGATATTATCTACTCGCAAGCCGAAATTGACCTGCTGCCCGGCGACACCCTGCTTTTTTACACCGACGGCATTGTGGAAGCCAAAAACAGCAGCGGCGATATGTTTGGGTTTGACCGGCTGGAAACGGTTCTGCAATCCATCCCTCCCAACGCCCCGGCTGAAACCGTACTCCACGGCCTGCTGGCAGATATGGAAAAATTTGTGGGCGGCGCGGAACAACACGACGACATCACTCTGGTTGTAGTTCAGATTAAATAACAGGTTTATTGCTTCTTCATCTCCCCTCCACATAATCTCCACATTTGCCTGATACACTGTGACCAAACAGTAAAACACAACCCGGTCACAGTGGTCGGGGCAAGAATGTTAAAGGAGATTATCAAATGACAAGCAAAACGTGGATTATTGTAACCGCAGTGGTATCAAGTATCTTGACCGTGGCCGTCATCGCGGCGGTAGGTGCGTGGCTGTTCCTTACGCCGATGGCATTTGCCCAAAGCCCCATGAATAACGCTCTGCCGGGATTCGCCGGCGGCCCGATGATGAACGCATCCGGCCCGGCGATGGGCAACTTTGCCGGCCGTGGCGGCCGAATGGGCATGACCAACTTTGCCGCCGGGCCAATGGGGCAGGCGGGTCAGGGCCCCGGTTTTGTGGACGAAGACGGCGACGGCGTTTGTGACCACGCCACCGACGGCACCCGCCCCGGCTTTGTTGACGAAGACGGCGACGGCGTGTGCGACCACGCCACCGACGGCACCCGCCCTGGCTTTGTGGATGAAGACGGCGACGGCGTGTGCGACCACGCCGCAACCGGCGGCCAGCGAATGGGCCGTGGTGGAATGGGTGGCCGCTGGCAGTAAACTGCTTTGCCCATCAAATCAAAAACTCCCCGGCAGACAATCACCGGGGAGTTTTTAAATTAAAAGAAGGGAACCGGCGTTCCCAGACCGGCCCCCTTCTTTTACAAAGGAGTGTAGTGGCAAAAGTATTTACTGAATGTTGGGCAAAGGCAGCGGCTGTGTTTTAATGTGCCGTGGCCGGCGTGGTTTGGGTTTTTCGGCTTGAACAACACCGCGCTGGCGGGCATCCACATCAAACAGGGTGCCCATCAAAAATCCGTACGCTGCAAAAAAGAGCACAAACGCAATCAGCGCGCCCACGGCCATCGTCAGTCCAGTGCCGGCCAGTGACATTGCAACCGCAGTCACCAATCCAATCGCCAATCCAACCACGGCGCCTGCGCCGCTGCCCAACTCTTTTTTGCTGTGTACCTGATTGTTTCTCATCATTTCTGTTCCCCTTGAGTATATTAATTTTAATTATTTTCCAATGTATTCTAACTTTAATTGTACACAGTATAGTCAATGCAAATTATAAAATGATGAAACATCTATTAAAAAATTCTCATAATACCGATTTCCGTGAAATTAGTCTTGCATAAGAGAAATTTATCAAAATCGCCAGAAAGCCACCGGTTGCGCCCACAATCGAGTATGTCTCCGGTTAAACCGTCACGCCGATGAAGGCCGGCTGGTGACCCGGAAACACCGCATCTACCTGTGGATTGTTGAGCCGCCGCACAACAATTTCTGCCAGCACATCGCGGTAGTCGGTGGTTACGGCCAAATCACCGGGGCCGGCCAGCAGTTCGGGGTGCAGGCCCGGCCACCGCCCGTGAACCTGCCCGCCGGCAATGTGCCAGCCCAGCAAAAACATGACGCCCCCGTGACCGTGGTCGGTGCCGGCGCCGCCGTTCTCTTTTACCCGCCGTCCAAATTCGCTCATCACGGCCACGGTCAGCGATTGCCGCCGGCGGGCCAAATCGGTGTAAAAGGCCAGCAGTCCCCCGGCCAGCGACGCCATTTGCGAGGCCATCCAGCCGCTGCTGCCCCCCTGAGCAATGTGCGTGTCCCAGTCGCCCACATCCAGGCAGGCCACCTCCAGCCCAACTTCTGCCTTTACCAGCATGGCCACCTGCCGCAAACCCCGCCCAAAATCATC
>RFJF01000227.1 GCA_003695455.1 Chloroflexota bacterium | reverse complement strand
TCCCCAAATACGCCGGCCACGAAATTCAGCCTGACGGCACCAGCTACATCATTATGGACGAAAGCGACATTCTGGCTCGACTGTCCAACTAACACGTTCCCAAAAGCCCCGGCTCCACATTCAGCCGGAAGCCGGGGTTTTTGGGGAGAAACCGGAGATACGCCATGAAAATAGCTTTTCCAACCAACAACGGAACCACCATCAACCGCCACTTTGGGCAAGCCACCCACTTTCTCATTGTAGAACTGGATGACAACCGGCAAGAAATTAGCCGCAACCTTGTACCCAAAATGCACCACGGGTCCCACAACAGTCACAACGGCAACGGTCACCACGGGCCGCATCAGGCCATGTTTGCCCCCCTGCAAGGTTGCCAAATCGTCATTGCCGGGGGAATGGGCAGCCCCGCCGCCCAGGCCATCGAGCAAATGGGCCTGACCCTGCTGCTCACCCGTGCATCAAACATCAACCAGGCCCTGCAAGCCTGGCAAAACAACACGCTGACCAATGAACCGGCGCTGGTTCACGCGCCGGGGCATCACCGCCACTAGCCGCAAACACACAGGAACGCGCAAATGAGCAAAACACACAAGCACACCGCCCACCTGCCGCATCGGCCACATCAGCCACAGAAACCGGCAAAAAACCGCTGGCTCATCATCAATATGCTGGCCGCCTTTGGACTCATTCTGATTGGCGTGGGCGTGTTGTTCTGGATGGGGCAGGAATCGGCCGGCAAACCGGCCAGCGCCGCACCCGCCGGATTACCGCAAAAAGGGCAAACCGCCCCGGACTTCTCGCTGATGTCGCTCGACGGCGCGCCGGTCAAACTCAGCGATTACAGCGGGCAGGTTGTGTTGGTAAACACGTGGGCCACCTGGTGCCCCCCTTGCAAGGCAGAAATGCCCACCATTCACAACTACTACCAGGCCCACAAAGATGAAGGCTTTGTGGTGCTGGCCGTCAACAGCCAGGAAACCAGCGGCACCGTCAGCAGTTTCATTGAGGCCAACCAGTTCACCTTCCCGGTGCTGCTGGACAGCGCCGGCCAAATGGAAGACCAGTACAGCATTCGCGCCCTGCCCACCAGCCTTGTCATTGACCGCAACGGCGTCATCCAGTACATCCACACCGGCGAAATCTCCAATGACCAGTTAGAACTGGTTATCAACCCGTTGCTGAAAGGTTAGGCCGAAATGACCCGGCGCAAGCCCGCAACCCGCTTTGAGGCAAACAGACAACCTGCGCCTGCGCTGCCGGCGCACAAGCCGAAAAGCAACCGCGGCTGGACGCTCGGCGTTTGCCCCGTGTGCCGGTACCCCAAAGCCAACGTCGATCCGGACGGCGTGCTTTGGTGCCCCGCCTGCGGCTACTCAAAAAAAGGCTGCTACACCTGATAACCCCAACCAGAGGCGTGACCTCTGTTAAGTACCAATTGCAATTACCAATGAACAAATAACTACCGCAACTCCACCTACCCTACTCACCCCACAAACTCCACCAACTCTATGAACTCTACTAACCAAACAGCCAGGAGGAAAAAATGGCTTTACTCAAAGACAGCGACCGCAAACAATTAATCAAAGAATTTGAAAACCTGCAGGAACCGGTCAAAATTATGCTGTTCACGCAAGAAATGGAATGCCAGTACTGCACAGAAACCCGGCAAATTGCCGCCGAAATCGCAGAGCTGTCAGACAAGATTACCGTAGAAGTGTACGACTTTGTCAAAGACAAAGAAGTGGCCGAACATTACGAGATTGACAAAATTCCGGCCATGGCGCTGACCAAAGGCGGAGACAACCCCAAAGATTACGGCATTCGACTGTTTGGCATCCCCTCCGGGTATGAATTCAGCACCCTGATTGAAGACATTCTCATGATTTCCAGCGGCGATTCCGGCCTGTCGGCAGAAACCCGCAGCACGGTAGCTCAACTGACAAAACCCCTGCATTTGCAGGTATTTGTTACCCCCGCCTGCCCCTACTGCCCGCGAGCCGTCATTCTGGCGCACCGGCTGGCCTTTGAAAGCGATATGGTTCGCGGAGACATGGTGGAAGCCATTGAATTTCCGCACCTGTCCAACAAATACCAGGTGCAGGGCGTACCGCGCACCGTCATCAACGAGAACACTTTTATGGAAGGCGCCGCCCCCGAACAAATGCTCATGGAAAAAGTAAAAGCGGCGCTGGCAAACTAACCGCACCGCTCAGTTTTATTGAATTACAAAAAAAACAGCCGTCCGGC
>RFJF01000226.1 GCA_003695455.1 Chloroflexota bacterium | reverse complement strand
CCAGCACATCGCCGTGGTGTTTTGGGGCGATTGCTCAAGCACGGTTTGCAGGTGTTGCCGCGCCGCAGCCTTGTTTCCGGCGCGGGCGGCCTGAATACCACGTTGCAAATGTTGGTCTGTTATTTTAATAGTCATGCCTCATTCCCGACGGCGCAGACGGGAGAAACGTTACACGGGTATCGGGATTGTACCACAAAATGACCGATTTGCGAACCACCCTACGCCAATTCGCCGGTTACCCCACGCCAACCCTTTGCCGCCCCCCGTTCCCCGTGTTATAATTTCAAATGTGGGTTATTTTGGCGTTGGTCATTGGCCACTCGTCACTCGTCATTGGGTAGTCATCGTGTTCAACAAACTCAAACTAATTTTACCGCTGACTGTGCTGGCAGCCGTGGCGCTGGCTGCGAATCTGGCTGCCGCGCAGACCCTGCCGCAATCTGCGCCGGCAGGCGCCGCCCCGGTCATTTCAGACACGCTCCACATCCAGGCCGTGGTCAACTTGGGGGTGCAGCCTGGCAATGCTACCAACCCCCGCCGCGTCGCGCTTAATGAATCTGCCGGGCGGCTCTACCTGCTCAGCGAGGGAAACTTCTCTCGCGGCGAAGGTCTGCGCCTCAGTGAATTTGACCCCGCCGCCCGCCAATTCACCAACCAGCTTGAACTTGCCTCCGGCGACAACGAGGCCCTCGATTTGCAAACCGACCCGGAATCGGGATTGGTGTACGCCCTGTGGAACACCCGCTACGCCGCCACCCGCCCCACCCTGACCGTGGTTGACGGCAAAGTGATGCAGCCGGCCCAATCCATCCCGGATGTGGAATCATTTGCCGTGGGCAACGGTATTCTGTATGCCGCCAACGCCGATGAGTTGTTCAGCGTCAATCTGTCGCTCAACAATCTGGCGCAGGCGCAGCGGGTAGAACTCCCCGCCGGCAGCAGCGTTGGCCCCATGGCCGTCAGCCCGGAAAGCAACCGCCTCTATCTGGCGCTCAGCAGCGGCCCCGGCTGGGACATCGCCATTTTTGAAGCCGGCACGCTGACCCCGCTCACCCGCGTACCGGCCAACAACCGCGTGCTCGAAATCCTGCCCATGCCCGGCGGCGAGCAGATTCTCTACACCACCGATTCTGCCGGTTTCCGCGTGCTCAACCGCATCACCGCCGACGGCGAACTGGCCGACCTGCCCTTTGAACTTGGCCCGCACAGCGGTGCGCGCGGCATCGCCCTGACCCCAACCGGCGACACGCTCTTTTTCAGCAACGGTCGCTACCGGCCCACCGGCCCCGATGACCCCTCGCCCGGCCCGGCGCTGGTGGGGCTGAACAGCGCCACGCTGGAAGAGACGCATTTTGTCTCGCTGCCCAACAACGTAGAAGATGTGGCCGTGAGTGCAGACGGCACGGCCTTTGCCGTTTATCCCTACGACCAACACCTGTACCAGATTGACACCGCCGCGCAGGATTTTGATATTTTCAGCACCGCCGTCAGCGTGCGCGATGTGCTGGCCGACTCCGAAACCGGCCGCCTGTTTGTATCCGACAGCGCCAACCGTGTCCGCCAACTTGACCCCGAATCGCTGGAAGTGCTGGCCGAAACCCGCCTGCTGGACAACTGGGACGGCTACGGATTTAAAGGCGCAACTTGGGGCGGCGAACTGGCCCTCGACGGGCCGCGCGGGCGGCTGTACGTCAGCGGCCTGCCGGCCTCGGTACTGGATGCCGGCTCGCTGGCCGAAGAGCGCACGCTCAATCCCGGCGGCCAGTTTGCGGTGGACCCCGGCGGGCAATTTGTGTACCTGACCCACTGCGGCGTGCGCATTCTCGATGCTGAATCGCTGACCGGCGATGACACCCTGCCCGGCAGCACCGCGCGAGACACGCAACTGGTGCCCAACCCCTGCGCCACCGCCGGCCGGATTGACCCCCAAAATCAGCAATTTTACGCGCTGGTTGATAACGGCGTGCCCGGCTCCAACGGCGGAACCGTGCTGCGCGTCTACAATTTGCAGCCGCCCCGTGCCGTGTTCACCGATACCGAAATGAGTGTGGCCTCGGTGGAGCCGGACCCCGCCGCCGGCCGCGCCTTTGTCAGTTCTGTGCGCAACAGCAACCAGCGTGTGCGCGTGCTCAACACCCCCGCCGGGCAGTACACGGAGCAGCTTTTTGGCGTGTGGGGCGATGCCCGCTACTTTGCCGCCGCCAACCGCCTTTATT
>RFJF01000225.1 GCA_003695455.1 Chloroflexota bacterium | reverse complement strand
GGGGCAAAGATTAGGCCATTACTCCCTACTCCCTTTCTTGTTCGGCTCTGTCTTGTCCGAGTCAGGGATACCCTGTACCGTTTAAAAATCAGGTGCGCCGTGCTGCGCCGCACACGTGGCAAAATTTTGAGTCTGCCCGGAGGGCTGTTCCGCATTGGTGGCAGTAGCCGCCGCCCGCGGCGGGTTTGTTTTTGGGTCTGCTGTCAGCGGCGGTAACGCGGCGTTTTTTTCGGGGTGCTCGTTGTTGCGGGCCCGTTTTAACGGTGGCCGGCGCCGGTTGAGTCCGATTTGACCACCACCAGTAGCCGCCGGTTGCCAGCAGCAGCACAATCCCCGCGCCCACCAGCAGATAGCCAATCGGCAGGCCGCCGGACTCAGACGCTGTATTGGTGCCAACTTCAACGCTGGTTACGTCGCCGGTATCGGCGGCGTGTTCCGGGGTGTTGGCAGAAATCAGCTCTACAGTCGGGATATCGGTGGCGCGCGAATAGCTGGCGCTCAGGTCAACAGTGTCTCCGGCGGCCAGCCCGGCAATGTCAATTCGCTGGTAGTTGAGGCCGTTGCTGTCGGCAAATTTGTTGCCGGCTGCGGGTGTTACCGTGAAGTTGCTGGATTCAATCGGTTCCTGAATTTGGACAATGGCGTTATCAACCGGGTAATCAGCCGCAAAACTGAAATCGAGCTGGCGGTCCTGACCCTGTTTACTCAGAATTTGCGGGTCGTAATATTCCATTTGAATTTTGCGGTCATTTGTGTTGAGAATCACTTCCAGCGCGTCAGCGGTTGAATTGGTGCGCAGGGCGTTTTCTTCGGGGGTTATCAGCCGGCCATCCTTTTCAATGGCTACGGCGTGCATACTTTCAATGTAGGGCGGAAAACGCAGCACCAGCGTGGCCGGCAGGGGCGTATCCTCACTCAATTCTGCCCGGTAAATGACCAGCGTGTCCGGCCTGTCGTATTCGGGCCAGATTTCTACGGTAAGGCTGGCCAATGTTGGTTCCGCCGACTGGGCGGCTGCCAAACCGGGTAGCAACAACGCCAGCAAAAAAATAATGGTTGAAAATTTGTAAATATGTTTGGTAAACATGCGTGGTTCCTCAGTTAGAATCTACATCAGATTGTACCGAAAAAACGGCTCCGGGCAAAAGATGTGTCTGAGTGCCAATGGCCGCACCCGTTGCCTGCCGGTACAAATTTGACACGAATTGGCGCTGGTGTAAGATATCAGGCTGGGAACTGTGGCCCAGGCTGTTTGTTTTTGGGTGCCGGCCACACACGCAGACCGAACAGGTCCGGGTGATTTTTAATCAGGAGAGATGCACAAGTGGCCCAATTGGGTGATTTGCTCAAACAAGCGCGAGAAGCGCAGGGGATTTCACTGGATGAAGCGTCGCGTCAGACACACATCCGGCGGCATTTGCTGGAATCCCTGGAAAATAATCAGTTCAAAGAATTTCCCTCGCCGGTGGTGGCGCGCGGCATGATTCGCAATTATGCCAGATTTTTGGGCGTAGACCCCATTGAAGCGCTCACCCTGTACGATGGCAACGGCCGCGTTCCGGTTAAAGGGCAGCGCCTCACGCCGGACGGCATTGAGTTTATGAATCTTTCGATGGCGCCGCGGGCGGTCATTAACTGGGAATTGCTCATTGGCGTGTTGCTGCTGTTAATTGTGGTGGGCGGCGTGGGATACCTGGCGTACTACGGCAACCTGGTGCAGCCCAGTGTTACGGCCACGCCCACCAAAACCCCCATGGCGGCCGGCATTACCGATGAGGCTGCACTGGTGTTGCCCACGGTTACACCGCTGCCCACCAGCACGCCTACCCCGGTTCCACCCACGGCAACCCCCACGCCGGTTATTTATTCCGGCGTGCAGGTTGAGTTGGTCATCAAACAATCGTCGTGGGTGCAGATTCTGGCCGATGACGTAAAGGTGTTTGAGGGAATTTTGCAGCCCGGAGATTCTCAAAGTTGGAGCGGCGAACGCCGGGTTGCCATTCGGGCCGGAAACGGTGGCGGTGTTGAGGTAATTGTGAACGGCACCAGCCGCGGCCTGATGGGCGCAGAAGGCCAGGTGGTGGACCAGATTTGGGAAAAGGTGGATAGCCCGGCCGCGCTGACTCCGCAGCCCAGCCGGCCCGCCGGGTCCCAAACGCCGGCGGCCACCCCCACGCCCAACATTCTGAACGAACCGCCGCCCACTCAAACGCCCCTCCCCGAAGGTGAAGCCACGCCGCTGCCGCTGGAGTCTGCTCCGGAAAATCAGTAACTATTCCCCGTTCAGCCCCACCCGTTGCTCAAAATGTTGCAACGCCGATTTCATTGCTTCCTGCCGCACCGCGGTGGTCACATCCCCGCGGGTGCGTTCCAGCACGCCGCGCACCATATCGGTGGTGCGCCGCAGCCCGCCCGTAATGGCACTGGGAAAATCCACCGTAACCAGCAGGCTGTAAATATCGTCCATGCTGCCCAGCAGCCGTTCCGCCATTAAAACGTCACCCCGCCGCAGCGCATCGAGCGCAAACCGGCGCAGTTCGCCGGCTGCTTCGGCCAGCCCGTTCAGGTAGGCCGCATCCTCCACATCCAGCGTACCTGGCGCGGGAATTTCTTCCTGCAAAATAATGGCACGGGTAATGTGCGCTTCGGTCAATTCCTTGAGCGCGTCTTGTGTGTAGCCGGCGTGGTACACGTCCGGGTATCGGCGCGCCTCCTTTACCATTTCTGCCGCAATTTGATTGGCCGCTTCCAGCAGCGACCGGGCTTCAGTATCATCGCCGCGGTGGGTGGCCCGAATTGAGTTGGCGCAGTGGCGAATCAGCTCTCGCGAACGGGTGAGGGTCCGGTCGCGGACGTTGCTTTTTTCGTCAAATCGGCGGTTAATTTCATCAATGATGGTTGGTAGTGTCTGCACGGTTCACCTCGCTGTCTGGTTATTTTACAAACCCGCGGTTGGGGTCAATGGCGATATTTTCCGGGATGGTGATTTCTCCGTATTTGGCCTCGTATTTGGACAAACTTTCGGCCAGCGCCCGGTGCAGCAACTTGGCATTGAGCGGAGTCATCACAATCCGGCTGTAAATTTTGGATTTGTTGATGTTGGGCATAACCCGTGCAAAATCAATAATGATTTCTGACGCCGACTGGTTGATGAGCGCCAGATTGGCGTACGTGGCTTCCAGATTGGCGGGCAGTTCAAGGTTGATCCGTTTGGGCGGTGGTACGCCGGGTTGGGATGGGTTGGTCATGAGTATCTCCTTTGATAGCATGATTCAGGGGTTAGGAGTCAGGAATTTGGGAACGGTGACTCTGTAGAAACACCCAATCTGGCCGTCTCTACCCTGAAAATATGGTAGACGGGATATCCCTGTGCCGGACAGGCCGGCGGGCATTGGGATGCCGCAGTTGCAAAATCCCGGATAAAAAAGTCGCTCTCATTGAGAGCGACTTCATATTGCACTACAGTTTGATTGTTGTCAAACGGATTAGAAGGGAATTTCGTCTTCTGTCATTCCGGGGCCTTGACTGGCCGGCGCGCCGCTGCCTCCGCCGCCGCCTTCAAACCCGGAGTCCCGGCCGCCCAAAAATTTCACTTCCAGCGCGGTCACCTCGTAGCTGGCGCGCCAGGTGCCATCCTGCGCCTGCCACACCCGCGGGCCGCCGCTTTCCCGGTCAACGGTCATTCGGCCTTCAACAAAAACCTGACGCCCTTTTTTGAGATACTGGTTGCAGACTTCTGCCAGTTTGCCCCAGGTAGATACCCGGAACCAGCAGGTTTCTTCCTGCGGGTTGCCGTCGCTGCCGGTCCAGCGGCGATTGGTAGCCACGCTAAAGTTGCAAACCGCCTGCCCCGACGGCGTGTAACGCAGTTCGGGGTCACTCCCTAAGTTACCCACTATTGTCAACTTTTGATACATTTTAGCCTCCTTGAAAAAATAGTGAGAGCAAGAATATATGTTCTATTGTCTGGCAATTTTAATCCAATTGGCTGTTTTTGTCAAAAGCCAATATGCAATTTTGTTACGGTGAAATGGTGATGGACAAGCCCTGAATTTCCGTCATCGGCAGGGGGATTCCGCCCTTAATTCCAGCCTGCACATTTTCCGGCGAGAGGGAGAGAGTTCCGCTTTGCGGCCCGGCGGTCAGTACCAGACGCGCCAGAGTGATGTCGCCGGTCAGGTTATCAACCTGACCTTTGCGGCTGGCTGTGAACGTGACTCGCCCGGCCTGGTTGTCAGTCTCGCTGGCGGCTACCAGCCCCAGCGCCGGGTTGATTTCTACCCGCTCAACCTGCGCCAGTTGGGGATCAAAATAAAGCTCAAGCTGCGCGCCAAACAGCCCCGGCGAAACCTGATTGGCTACAATTGTCACTTCAAACGATTCGCCGGGGTGGACGGCTGCCGGCCCAACCACGCTGAGGCTGTTCTCTGGCAGGGGGCGCACGGCCAACGGCTGTTCAAGCTGGGCCACGGTGCTGTTGAATCCGTCGCTGGCTACAACGCGCAGCAGCAGGCGTTGGCCGGCCGGCAGTTGGGCGGCGTTAATTGTGGTACTGTTGCCGCTGAGCCGCACGGCCAACGGCAGCCAACGCTCGCCGTTGTTGGGGCTGTAAAACAGGTCAAACCGCAGCGAGTCGCCGTCGGCGTCGCTGGCCTGCCAGCGAATGGTTTGCCGGCCCCGCAGCACGGCGTCGCCGGCCGGTTCAATGATTTGCACCTGCGGCGCGCTGTTGCTGGCGCTGACGCTGGCTTGCTCAACCTGCTGTTTGGTCACAGATACTTTGCTCACCCGGTTCAAATCAACATCCGGCACCGACACAAAAAAGGTGGCCGGTTCTGTGGGCTGGCCGCTTTCCAGGTCAATGAATCCGGCATCAAAACAGTGTTGGGCCAGCAGACTGTGGTCGGCGGCTTCCACATTGAGGCAGTAATCATCGCCGGGGGGCGGGGCCACCGGCGGCGGGGGCGCAAAACCGGCAGCGCCGCCAAAAGCATCACCGGCCAGTTTGACCACTTCCGGTTGGGCCACCGTTCCGTTGGGGTAAATCACTCCGCTGACCAGCAGTGTGCCGCTGTCTGTGGTTTCAATCTGCGGCTGAAAATTGGTAAAAATTTCCGGGCTTGCCCCATCAACCTGCAAAAATGGGCTGTCAAAAATTTTGCGGTAGGTGTGCGGCGAAATCCACGGCTGGGCGCAGTAAGCCATCACATCATTGGCCGTAGGCGGATAAATTACTGGCGGGTCGCTGTACAGATCGATTCCAAAT
>RFJF01000224.1 GCA_003695455.1 Chloroflexota bacterium | reverse complement strand
GTTTTTCGCCCAAAATGCACCCCAAACCCCCGGCCTTTTTTGACCTGCTTCACATTCCGGCTATGTCTGCCTGCTACTCGCCCAACCCCAACTCGGCCACGGGGTTTGATTTGCCGGTTGAATTTTACACCGGCCGCCGCCGCCCCGAGGTGTGGCAGCGCTGGCTGGCGTGGGACCCGGTCAACCTGCTGGATACGCCGGCGCACCAATCTGCCCTGCGCCACATGAAGCTGCTGTATCTGGATTGCGGCCGGTTTGATGAATATGCCCTGCAATATGGGGCGCGCATCTTCAGCCAAAAGCTGACGGCGCTGGGCATTGCCCACCACCACGAAGAGTTTGACGGCGGTCATCGCCACACCCAGCACCGCTACGATGTTTCGCTGGCGGCCATTTCGGCGGCGTTTGCAGATTAGGCACGCCAGTTTAGCCGCCGCCGCGCGGTGTGGTACAATACCGGCAATGAGCCGCAGATTAATTGCTGTTGCCAAACAAATCCGGGGGGTGCTGCTGCTGGCCGCACTACTCGCCGCCGGATGCAGCGCACAAACGCCGCCCGCCACTGCTGTGCCCTCGCCCGAACCCACCGCAACCGCATTGCCCACCACCGCGCCCAGCCCAACGCTGGCCGCCATGCGCAGCGTTCCCACGCGCCTGCCCACCGCCACGGCCACACCGGTCAGGCGGCAAGCCGACGTGGTACGCCTGCCCAGCGCCACACCCTCCGCAACGCCCATCCCCGGCATTGCCTGCACCACAACCGGCGGGGTGAACCTGCGCGAAGGCCCCGGCACCGCGTTCCGGGCCATCACTACCCTGCCCGGCGGAACCAAACTGAGCGCCCTCAAACAAACCACCCGCACCGAATGGCTGCTGGTTTCCACGCCGGAGGACTCGTTGGGGTGGCTGTACGCGCCACTGGTTCAGTGCAACGCCGAACCGGAAACGCTGCCGGTGGCATCGGTGGCGGTGCAAAACGCCACACCCACGGCCACGGTTCGCCCCACAGCCACGGCAACGGCCGGTGCACCACCCGCGGCGTCCGCGCCGGACATCCCCACAGATTCGTGGCGCGGCGAATATTTTGACAACGCCAGTTTGCTGGGCCAGCCGGTGTTGGTGCGCAACGACCCGGACCTCAATTTTAACTGGATTCTGGACAGTCCCGGCCCGGGCATCCCCGCCGACAATTTTTCGGCGCGCTGGACGCGACGGTTCAACTTTCCCACGCGCGGCGATTACCGCTTTTTTGCCAATGCCGATGACGGGATTCGGGTGTATGTGGATGGCTGGCTGGTGATTGATGCCTGGCACACCGTGATTCCGGTGGATTACACCGGGGCCATTGCCAATATTGAGCCGGGGCTGCACACGGTAACGGTAGAATATTTTGAAAGCGGCGGCCACGCGCACGTGCGGGTGTGGGGCGAAGAAACCGACCTGGTTAACACCAACTGGCTGGGCGAATATTATCCCAACCCCTATTTGCAGGAGCCGTGGCTCTTTACCCGTGAAAACGCAGAGATTGATTTTGACTGGGGGGGCGGCTCGCCGGACAGCCGGCTGTCATCCAACAATTTTTCTGTGCGCTGGACCAAAAAACTGTTTTTTGACAGCGGCGACTACAAATTTTTTGCAGAAACACAGGCCGATGATTGGGTGAAGGTTTCAATTGACGGCTGGACGGTCATTGAGGAATATCGCAAAGACGGCGGCAGAGAAGAAGGTTTTTTCAGCAACCTGGGCGGCGGTTTTCACACCGTGGAAGTGGAGTACCAGGACCATGCCAAAAAAGCGCGCATCAAAGTGTGGTGGGAACGGCAGTAGGAGGGAAATCTGGAAGTAAGGAGTAAGGAGTAAGAAGTAGGGAGTAAGAAGTAGGGAGTAGGGAGTAAGTTGCAGGTTGCAGGGGCGCATATTCGTCACTCGGCGCCCGGAATTCGCCGTTCCATGCCCCCCCGAATCGTGACTCCTGAATCCTGTTTTCAGAAAGTATCTGTCTCTTCCGGCGGCAGGTGGTACTCGGCCCGAATCATACGCCGGGTGCCGGTTTCGCTGCGGATGAGCAGCGAGTGGGTGCGCGCCGTTTCACCGTGATAAACCACCCCATCCAGCAACGGCCCCCGGGTGATGCCGGTAGCCGCCAGAAAAATCTCATTGCTGGTGACCATTTCTGAACAGGTGTAGATATGGTGCAGGCCCAACCCTGCCTCAATGACCGCCGCCTTTTCTTCTGAATTTTGGGGGGCCAGCCGGGCCAGCATACCCCCGCCCATAGCCCGCACGGCGCAGGCGGCCGCCACACCTTCGGGAACGCCGCCAATACCCATCAGCACATCGGCGCCCACGTTGGGGGTAGCCGCGGCCAGCGCGCCGGCGGTATCGCCATCCATCCGCAGCAGCACCCGCGCCCCCGCCGAGCGAATTTCGTCAATCAAATCGGCGTGCCGGGGACGTTCCAGCACCACCACCTGCAAATCACGCACGGCTTTGCCTTTGGCGCGGGCAATCAGGGCCAGGGTCCAGGCTGCCGGAGCATCCAGACATTCCGGAACCAACACATCGGCGGCTTCCCTGTCTACCACAATTTTATCCATGTAAATGGCGTTGGGGTTGGCCCGCCACATTGAGCCGCGGGGCGCCACCGCCACCACCGAGATGGCCCGGCTGCGCCCCTGGACTACAGATGACGTGCCATCAATGGGGTCAACAATCACGTCTACTTCGGCGCCAAAACCGTTGCCCACCGGCTGGCCGCTGTCAAGCGCCGAGTGTCCACCCAGCCGGCCTTCCTCACCGATAACAATCTGGCCCTTCATGTTGACCTGTTTGAGCGCCTCGGTCATGGCATCGCAGGCGGTGCGGTGGGCTTTGGTTTTGTTGCCCAACCCCAACCAGCGGCCCGCGCTCAACGCTGTGGCTTCGGTTACTCTAATCAGTTCAAACCCAATATTTGGTGATAAATTATCCATTATTCACCTCTGGCGGCTGATTTTATCATTCTACGGCTTCAAGCAGGCCGGCGGCTTCCCAGGCCAAAATTCCGCCGCGTAAAATCTTTACATTTTTCCAGCCTTTGCTCTGTAAATAGGCGGCCGCCCGCAGGCTGCGACGCCCGCCACGGCACACCAGCACCACATCTTTATCCTTTGGGATGGCCGGCAAATAGTCGGCCAGCCGGGGCAGCGGCAGCAGCAGCGATTCCGGGATGGCGCCGCGTTTGAACTCGCGGGGTTCGCGGACATCAATCACCAGTGGAGCGTGGTCACTGCCGGATATTTGCGCCCACAAATCGCGCGGGGTCACGGTGGCTACGCTGTCCGGCGGGATGTCAGACGGCAGCGAAAAATTGAGCGGCGCCGTTTGTTTGGGCAAATTCTGACATTCTTTGAACACGCGTACCGGGCATTCGTAAATGCAGATGGCCGGGTCCAGTACGCGATGAAAAATATGCGGAATGGCCGTGTCATCATCCAGAAAATGGTCTTCGCCCAGTTCATCGTAAAAGCCGGTGGCCCGCATCACCTGCTCCACAATGGGCTGAACCCGCATAAAATAAAGATCGCCGCCGCGGTCCAGGCAGGTTTGGCGCAGAGACTCCAGCATGTGAATGCCGCTGAAATCGCACTGGTTTACGGCAAACATGCGGATCAGCACAAATCGCTGGTCAGGGTTTTGGCGCAAATAACGCAAAATAGTTTCTTCAACATGATTAACCGCACCAAAGTACAGATCGCCGGAAACCTGCACGGTACAGAGTTGGGGGCAAAGGTCGTCGTGGGGTTTGGCCGGTTCAAAATGGGAGAACCGTTCGTTGGGGACCACCGGCACAACCTGCGGCAAACTGGTGCGGATGATGAAACGGGCAAAAGAAATTGCCACGCCCAAAAAGACCGCCGTTTCAATAGCCAGCGAGACGGTGGCAATGAAGGTGACGGCCAAAATAAACGCATCCCCGCGGGTGGTGCGCAAAATCCGGCTGATTTCTGCCCGGTCAATCATGCCAACGGCAATCACCAATAGCACCCCGGCCAGCGCAGCTCTGGGGACATACACTGCCAGCGGGGCCAACAACAACATTGAGGTTAAAATGGCAATACTGGCAAAGATGCCGCTCACCGATGTACGCGCGCCACTCTTAAAATTGACCGCCGACCGGGAAAACGAACCGGCCACCGCGTATCCGGAAAAGAAACCTGCTGCAATGTTGGCTAATCCCTGCCCCACAATTTCCTGATTGCTGTCCAGCCGCTGGCCGGTTTGGGCTGAAATGGAACGGGAAATGGCGGCGGTCTGAATCAGGGCAATGGTACCCACCGCCAACGCACCCGGGATGAGGCGGCGAATTAACTCAAAATCCAGCAGGGGTAATTGAACAAACGGCGGAAATTCGCGGGGAATCTGGCCGATAACCGGCACATCCAGACCCCACCAATATACAATCAGCCCGGCAGCCGCAATACTCACAATGGCATTGGGCACTTGCGGTGCAAATTTTCTAAGCAGTAAAATCAAGATAATGGTGCCAACGCCCAGCGCAAACGTAGCCGGGTTGGTGTGCCATATATTGGCGCTGACCCCGGCCGCCGTGTCAATTAAATTACGGCTGGAAAATTCTGTGCCTATCAAATGCTTGATTTGACCCAACGCAATCAAAATACCGGCGCCGGCGGCAAAGCCCACCACCACCGAGTGCGATACAAAATTCACCAAAAACCCCAGCCGTGATAACCCAAGAGTCAGCTGAAACAGCCCGGCCAACACGGCCAGCAATCCTGCCGCCAGCAGATACTCCGGCGTGCCGGCTACCGCCACTCCCGTTAACGTCGACAACACCAGCAGTGAGACCGCGTTGGCCGCCCCGGTACTCATCTGGTTAGACGATCCCCACATACCGCCCACCGTAGCCGCCACAATACCGGTGTAAATACCCATTTCCGGCGGTAAATCAGCAATCATGGCAAAGGCCATGGCCTGCGGCAGGGCAATGACAGCCACCGTCAGCCCGGCCACCAAATCAAAGCGCAGGTCATCGCGATGGTAACCTTTAATAATCTCAACCGGCCGCAGAAAATAACGGGGAATATGCTGCAAATTAGCCAGCACCGGTTCGGTAAATTCCGCTGGATTGGAAAAACTAATGGTGTTCACAAGCCCTCTATTCCGGCAAAATCTGCACCGCCTGCGGATTGAGCCACAGCGCACGCGCGTTCATGTTGAAAGGCTGGGCGGCGTCCGTTTCAAACACAAACTCCGGCCCTGCGTCTGATTTGAAAACAATCTGGTTGTAGCGCCCCCGAAAGGTACGCCCGGTCACACTGCCCGCCACCTTAATGCTGCCGGCCTGCGGCTCAAACGCTGCCGCCTCGGGCCGGACCAGCAGCACAACAGTTTGCCCCGCCGGACATTGGCTTTCAGCAGCGACGGGCCACGCTCCCAGGGGAGTGTTGTACTGCCCGCCGCCCAAACTGATAACCGGCAGCAAATTCTCAAATCCCAAAAAGCGGGCCACAAAGGCTGTGGCGGGCCGCCAAAAAAGCATTTCGGGCCGGCTGTCCTGCTCAATGCGCCCGCCGTTCATCACCACTACCCGGTCGGCAATGGCAAAGGCTTCGGTCTGGTCGTGGGTCACGTAAATAGCGGTCAGGCCAACCCGCTTTAAAATCTGCCGGATTTCCACCATCAGCCGTTCACGCAGGGCACGGTCCAGCGCGCCCAGCGGTTCATCGAGCATCAGCAGTTTGGGGTTGGGAGCCAGACTGCGGGCCAACGCCACCCGCTGGCGCTCGCCGCCGGAGAGGCTGCTCACGTCGCGTTCTGCAAAACCGGCCAGCCCCACCAGTTCCAGCATCTCCTGCACCCGCTGTTCAGGGTTGCCGGCCTGTTGCATTTTCAGGCCAAAGGCCACATTTTCACCCACCGATTTGTGGGGAAACAGCGCAAATTCCTGAAACATCAGCCCAAAATTGCGGCGGTGCGGCGGCACCCCGCCAATGTCCCGCCCCTCGAACAGAACCCGGCCAGAGTCCGGCGTTTCCAGCCCGGCAATCGAGCGCAGCAGTGTGGTTTTGCCGCAGCCACTTGGCCCCAGCAGGCACAAAATCTGCCCGCGTTCCATTGACAACGAAACGTTGCGAATGGCCGGCGCATCGCCAAATTGCTTGGTCAGCGAGTCAATCGCCAGAAATTTGCCGTTCATCCGGCTCACTGAACCCTGATTTTTACTTTTTTGCGGTCAATTTGCGTGCTGTCCGGCATTTGTACTTCCAGCGTGTAATCGGTGGTGCGTTCGGGGCACACCTTTTCTGAGCCGGACGGCTCAACATCCTGCCCCTGCAACCGCACCTGCGTAGAGCCAACCACATCCCATTCCAGCCGGGTGCAGTCGCCCTTGAACAGGTCATTGGCCTGGGCGCGGAACGAGACACTGTACTGGCGGTCAACCACAGGGGGCGGCGCAAATGTGGGGGTTGCGGTGGCGTTTGGGGGAGGCGGAAGCGGCCGTAGTGTGGCCGTGGGCGGCGCAATAGCGGTAGGAAATCCACTGAATACAACCGTGGGGGTTGGCAATTTGGGTTGCGTGGGAAACGGCGTGGGCACGCGGGTGTTGGTGGGTGTGGGCGGAGCCGGGG
>RFJF01000223.1 GCA_003695455.1 Chloroflexota bacterium | reverse complement strand
GGTCGGGGGCGGGAAGGGCGCGGGTTACGGTCAGCGTCAGGCTGGAGCCTGTTTTCCAGATGCCCAGCAGCAGACAAATTACTGCCAGTATTGCCGGCACTACCACCATCGAGGTGCGCGCGCGCCGTGGCTGCACCGGCTGACCGTGCCTGGGGCCGCTGCCCAGCAAACTTTGCCCCACAATCTTCACAAAACAGTAAGCCGTGAGTGCAAAAGATACCCCCAGCAGCAACACCGCAACAACACTGCCAAACAAAATTGGCACAGCCATGCCGGTATCAATTTCGGTGATGTGTTGGGCTTCTGCGGTAATTTGGGCCAACAACGCCTGAAGTGTGAGCCATTTGCTCACAAATCCGTTGAACGGTGGAAATCCGGCAATGGCAACGGCCCCCGCCAGAAAACTCCACGCTACCCAGCGGATACGTTTGGGCTTGTTATCCTGCAACAGTCCGCCCAGTTGGGCCGGAATAGTGCTGCCGGTTACGCGCTCGATGGCGCCGGTAGCCAGAAACAACAGCGATTTGAACACAGCGTGATTCATTACGTGCAGCAGCGCCGCGGCCAACCCCAAACTCACCAGCGCCGAAAGATGCGGTTGGGATGCCGCCAAAAAGGCTACACCCAGCCCCACCAGAATGATGCCCATATTTTCTATGCTGTGGTAAGCCAGCGTTTCTTTTAATTCATGGCTGGTTACGGCGTACAGCACCCCCACAATGGCAGTCACCGAGCCGGCTGCCAGCACCAGCAGGCCCCACGCCGGATGAATGGAATCCGGCCCCAAAATGTCAAAAAAGAGGCGCACCAGCAGGTAAATACTCAATTTGACCATCACACCGCTCATCAGCGCGTGCGCATTGGCCGGCGATGCGGGGTGCGCGTAGGGCAGCCACACGTGAAACGGAACCATCCCCGCTTTGATTCCCAATCCCAAAAACGCCAGCGCAAACACCAAATGCAAAATTGCAGAGCCTTTCAACGCCTTCGCTGCGTGATGGATGGCATCAAAATTGAAATTTCCGTTGGCCTGCCAGGCCAAAATCAGCAGCGCCAGCGCCAGCAACATCGAACTGGCGTGGCCGGCAATAAAATAGACCACCACCGCCATTTCAGAATCACGGCTGGCTGCAAGCTGGCGCAGCCGGCTGTGGCCCGCCGCCCGGTCCGGCGGCATCACCCGGTTGCGGTGCAAAAATCGGCGCTGTAATTGCGGCAGCAGGCGGTTGTGTTTGTACATCACCAAAAATGATGAAACCAGCGTTGTAAACCCCCAAAGCAGCAGTAACCAAAATATGTTGGTGCTGATGAGCGTGAGAAACATGGCCAGCAAAAACAGGTTGAACGATACCGCCACCAACCCCGGCTGAAGGCGGCTGTCCTCCTCAAACAAATAGCCGTACGAATAAACGCTGACCAGCGCGGCTATGCCAAATATTACCAGCATAAAAAATGCGGCCAGCGGGTCCAGCCCAACGCTGAAATTAGTGGCCGGCAGCTCTGTTGGCTTGGATGACGAGACTGCACAACCTATGTGCTCCGGGTGTAAAACGCCAATTACGACCAACAACGCAACCAGTGCAGCCAAACTACTGCCCAAAAATGCCCAGGGAATCGCCCAGCGGGCGGCAGTCTGCGGCGCAATTGACTGTGGAAATAAACCCGGCAGTACGCCGGTTATTGCGCCCAGCACAAAAAATGCAGATACCAGCATGGCCCAGTTTTGCACGTTGAACCGGTTAAATCCGCCAACCCCAAAAATTGAACCGGCGTAATACAGATTCAATCCCACAAGTCCGGCAAAAATCAGCGGCAGCCATCGTTTCATGACAGGTTGACCTCTGAGCCGGCCGGGCGGCGGCGTGTCTGCGCCAGCGATACCTTGCGGCACAAATGTTGTTTTATCCCCGATGTGGCGGCGTGGGTGCGCACCCACTGCCTGAAGTGACTGAGCCGGAAGCTGTATTCGCCGTGGTTGTTTTGGAACAGTATCCCTGTGGCGCTTAATTTTTCCAGCCCCATCAGCGTGTGCCGGCCCAGTTCAATTTCATCAATTGCAAAGCCGTGTTTAAAGTGAATCAGGTTAAACAGCGCATCTTTTGTTTCAACATCGTTCAGCGGCGTTGGAGATTCGGCGCGAATAACCAGCAGCAGTTGCTCAAACGGCGAATCGCCCAATTGCTCCCAGCGTTGGGCCAACTCGTGTTCCTGGGCTTTTTCACGGGCGTACTCTTCAAGTAATTTTTTGCGCGCTTCTTTAATGAGCCGGCCCTGAACGTCTCGATGCCGCAGCCAGCGGCCAAACAACGGCACGCTGAGCCGGAAAAATTGGGTACTGCCCTGCGTCTGCCCGGTCAGAATCCCCAAAATTTTAACCAGGCACTCGTCAAGGCGTTCATCAAATTTGTTCTTCAGCCAGGTACCCCAGCGCGGGCCGTTGATGTCTTTTGCAACCATTCGCTGCACCCGCTCCCACAATTCTTGGCGGGCAATCTTTTGGGTGCGGGCCTGCCCCACGGCCAGCAAAATATATTTGCCCATTGGCGGCGCCTGCCGCCAGCCGTAATGCGGGTCTGCTTCGGCAGACAGGGTGGCTTCTTCCATCAGTTGCTGGAGATCCATGCCCAACAGCGCCGCCGGTACCAGACCGAAATAGGAGAGCGCCGAATAACGACCGCCAATGTTGGGATCGTTCAGGAAGATTCTCCGGAAATTGTAATACTCGGCTATGGTGACCAGCCGG
>RFJF01000222.1 GCA_003695455.1 Chloroflexota bacterium | reverse complement strand
TAACGGCGGTCAGCATACTACCACCGCCGTTCAGAATACCCAAACTGGTGGTGAATGTAATGGGGATGCCGTTGAGCGGGTTGCCGTACTGGTCTTGCACCACGGCTGTCACCGTAGATTTTTGACCGCCAACGGTAGAAATGGTGGTGGGCAACGCCGAAACCTGCACGTCGTTAGCCGGGCCGGGGGTCAGCGTGACGCTGGCAACGCCATCAGTCACGCCGGCGGCGGTGGCGGTAATCCGGCCTGTGCCGGCAACCGTGCCGGTGGCCCACACTTTGGTCAGTTGCCCTCCCGCCGTGGTGCCGGTGACGGTGCTGCCGGCCGGCTGCCCGTCAATCGAACCCAAATTAAAATCCAGCGATACCGTTGTGGCATCAACAGCGGGGTTGCCGTACTGGTCAGCCACGGTAACGGTGAGCGCCACGGTGCTTGCCGGGCCAACCGGCACGGTCCCCGGCGCAGCTTCAACAATCACCTGTGTGGG
This sequence comes from Chloroflexota bacterium, assembly GCA_003695455.1. Taxonomy (GTDB): domain Bacteria; phylum Chloroflexota; class Anaerolineae; order 4572-78; family J111; genus J095. The sequence goes on along the minus strand of RFJF01000222.1, from coordinate 3,845 downwards.
TGTGTTGGGCACAATCAATGTAGAAACCGGCGCACCCGCCGCCGAAAGCGCATAGTTGGTGACGCCGTAGGTGGTGTTTTCTACGGTACCGGCGCGGGTAACCCGGCCAGTAAACTGAACCTGCACCGTGCTGAGATTGGGCAACGGCAGCGAGGACCAGGTGATGATTCCGTTGTTCAGCGTGCCGCCGCCGGTGTCGGTTACTTCCATGCCGGCGGGCACGGTGTCTGAAATAACCACCAGCAGGTCGCCGCCGGTGCTGTTGGTAGCGGTCAGAATGTAGGTAAAGGGGTCGCCGGCGCTGACACTGCCGGCTGAGGCGCTCTTGGTAATTGACAGGCCGGCGGCGGTTGTAGCCGGCGTATCCATAATTGTAAAAAGAAGAGCCAACAAAATTGAGGCCAATATAACCGGGGCGGTGATTTTTGCAAAGACAACCCTGCTCTGTGATTTGGGTAACAACTTCTGTGGATGCCGGTTCAAATAATCTGGACGGCTCATCATAACATTCCTGCCTACTTAAGCGGCGTTGGCGTGAGGGTTGGGGTAAACGTTGGAGTCACGGATGGGTTTGGAGTGGCAGTTGGCGTCGAAGTCGGCGTAAATGTTGGTGTGAATGTGCCGGTAGCCGTTGGCGTTGATGATGCCGTAGGCGTGCTGGTAAAAGTTGCTGTAGCAGCGGGCGTGTGGGTGGGTGTTGGTGTTGGCGGCGTGGTTGTGAAAGTGGGTTGGGCAGTGTAGGTAGGTCTGGGGGTGTAGGTAGGCGGCGGGTACGGTGTAGAGGTGGGATAGGGCGTGTCGGTAGGTAGGGGGGTTGCGGTAGCCAGGGAGGGGTCGGGAGTGCTGGTGGGATAGGGAGTGCTGGTGGGGTAGGGTGTGTTGGTAGGTTGGGTGGTGGCGGTAGGTTGCGGTGTGTTGGTGGGTGGGCTGGTGGCGGTGGGAGACCCAACCGGCGTGTAGGTAGGATTAGGCGTATACGTAGGCTGAACCGGAAATACGCCCGCTGGTACAGCACCTGTTGGCGCAGGTGTTACAGATGCCAAATTCATTGGAATCAGCAAAACCTGACCAATCTCAATGTAGTTTGGATCCGGAATGTTATTATATTGAGCCAAAATCCGGTAATCTGGCACACCAAACCGCCGGGCAATCAGGCTGAGCCAATCGCCGGGTTGAACCACGTAAACAATGGGGGCCGGATTCGGGGTGGGGGTGGGCGTAAGCTGGATGGCGGCAGTTGCCGAGAATACCATTGTTGCGGTTGGAGAAATCACCCCCGAGACAACTGTAGCCGTAATTTCTGTGGTTTCAACCGGGATAGCTGTGGCCTCAATTGCGGCGGGAGAGGGTGAAACCTCGGGTTCCGGGCCGGCGGCGCTTCTGCCGATAACCAGGGCGCAACCGGAACTTGCCATCAGCGCAATGAGCAGAAGCAGAATAACGAGGGACTTTTTGGTGAACCGGTTTGACATAATATCTGTACCACGCATAGTTTTGACAGCAATAGTCAGCCAGGCAGATTAATCTGCCTGAAACAACCCTTGCAACGACGGCAGCAGCGTCTCGCTGGTTTGGGTTGCCAGTTTGGCTGCGCGCAGGTTCTCCTGCTTGATGGATTCGTACAATTCGTGGCGCAGGATTCGTACATTGGCGGGCGCATCAATGCCCACCTTTACCCGGTCTCCATCAACACCAAGAATGGTAATGACAATGTCATCGCCAATTATCAGACTTTCGTTGGCTTTTCGTCCCAAAACCAGCATGTTACGCCCCCTTTCCTGTTGTTTTTGCGGGGGCAGTACTCTGCCCGGCAGCTTGACCCGCAACCGGATGGCGCGGATTGTAATTAGAATCGGTCAGAACAGCTTGCAAACCCAACCCCGTTTTCCAATTTATGACCAACGGCCCCAACAAATTGGCCGTCACACTGAATGGTTCTTCCTGCACAGACAGAATGCAGTATAAATCCAGATCGGAATTATCGGTTGAAATTGGCCCGCGCCCGCCGGTAAATTTTATTGCCGCGGCATCGGCGTCAGATAATGTTACCCGGTAGTCCGGAACAATTTGCTCAGGGTTTGCCACAATAAAAGACACCCGGTCATCGTCCAGCGATTGCAGTAATCGCAGCGATTCACCGGCCGGGTGAGATATGATGATGAATCGCCGCCATTCTTCCAGGCCAACCAGCCCGGATGTGAACTCAATGGGCTGACTTTCATCACCCAGCAACGAGGATAAATCTTCCATTTCTGCCATTTGCGATTCCCTTCTTTGTTTTTGTTCGATGGCAATTGATTGCGCCATAATTTCATCTCCCTGAAAAATAGTGAGGCAGGATAGCACCACCGATCTACTTGACCCTATACTAATTTAGCATATTCCCATTTCTTTTTGCATAAACTTAGGGTTAAGGCCGGGTAAATTCAGCGTAAAGGCAAACCACAGAAAAAAGAGATGCGGGAGCGGCCCGGCATCTCTTTGAACACCAACTGATTGCAAACCTGCGCCACAAATTTAAGTTGGGCGCTTTGCCGGGATCAGGTTTTCCGGTTTTTGAAGTTGCGAATTTTCTGCATGTTACCGGATAAAATCCAGCAGAGATGTACTGAGCACTCTGCCGTTTACGTTTAGCGCGGTCTGGTAAATAAACTGTTGTTGATTCAAATCGCTGACAACTTCCGGCATATCAGCGTCTTCTGCTTTTGAAAGCAATTCATGCAAACCGGCCTCGGTGGCCTGCATACGTTCAGTAGCCACGGTCAACCGCCGAACTTTGGTACCCACCGCCGCCTGAATATCCAGCGTGTTGTCCAGTTGGGTATCCAAATCTGTGAGCGCAGCAGACACAACACTGGGGTCAAATGGATTTTGCGCCAGCGCATCGCGGGTGTTGATGAGCGTGGTGAACACGTTGGTAAACACCGTGTCGCCCGGCACGTTCACTGCCATATCAGTTCCCGGTTCTACTTCGCGCACAATCTGACCGGTGATATCGCCGTTGGCCGCCACCGCTGTGATTTGCCCGGCAGCGTCGCGGGTTTCCACAAAGGCCGGGCTGTTAATGTTGAACCCGGAAAAAAGGTAATCGTCGCCGTGGCGGGTGTTGCCCAATGCCAGCGCTTCTTCAAGCATCTGGTTGATTTCAATTGAAACCGACTGCCGTTCATCCGGCCCAAGCGAACCGTTAATGCCCTGCAACGCCAGCGTTTTGGCGCGGGTCAGCAAATCAGACACGTCCGACAGGCTTTTATCGGTGGCGTTGAGCCAGTCTTTGCTTTGGGCAATGTTATCACGCGCTGTTTCGCTGGCTTTGATTTTTGTCCTAAAACCCAACCCCTGCTCCACCGCAAAGGGGTCATCTTCCGGGCGGTTCACGCGTTTGGTGGTTACTGCCTGCCGCTGCAAGTCTGACAGGCGGCGCAGGTTAGTTTGCATTCCGTTTAAGGCCGATTGCGCGACCATTTTTTGTGTGATTCTCATAATCTTTTACCCCACGTCCGTTGCGCTAAAATGCCCTGTTTTACCGGCCAACCAGACCCATCCGGTTGATGACCGTATCCAGCATACCATCCACGGTGGTCATCACGCGAGCCGCGGCCTGGTACGCGTGCTGAAACTGAATCAGATTGGTGGTTTCTTCATCAAGCGAAACGCCGGAAATCTGCTCCTGCCGTTCCTCCAGCGATTGCACCAGCAAATCCTGATTTTCCACCATCAGCACCGATTGCTGCGCCTGCTGGCCCAGTTCGGCGATGCCGGCCCGGTAGTATTCGCTGAGGGTAGTGGTGCCGCTATTCATCACCTGCGCGTTAGCCAGCCGCGAAATCAACAAAGCGTTGTAC
>RFJF01000221.1 GCA_003695455.1 Chloroflexota bacterium | reverse complement strand
GGGTAGATTGGGGTTCGCTGTTGTTACCGTCGCAAATGATACCTCAATCCTTTAAATGATACCTCAATCCTTTAAATCCGGCCAAAAAAAAGCCTTCGCACGTTGAGTGTTTGCGAAGGCTTTTTGATTTTTGCCTAAAATATCAGGCGTATCCCTCGATGGGAATGCAGGCGCACACCAGATTCCGGTCGCCGTAAACGTTGTCAATGCGAGACACAAACGGCCAGAATTTCGATTCCCGCACCCAGGCCGCCGGGTACGCGGCCTGCTCGCGAGAGTAGGGGCGGCCCCACTCGCCGGCAATGGCCTCGGCGGAGTGAGGCGCGTTGTGCAGCGGATTGTTGGCCGGCGGCAGCGCGCCGGATTTTACCGCTTCCATCTCTTCCCAGATAATTTGCATGGCTTCGCAGAAGCGGTCCAGTTCGGCTTTTGGCTCGCTTTCTGTTGGCTCAATCATCAGCGTATCGTGAACGGGCCAGCTCATGGTTGGCGCGTGAAACCCAAAATCCATTAGCCGCTTGGCTACATCTTCCACGGTCACGCCAGACTCGTGCCGAATGTGGCGCATATCCAGAATGCACTCGTGCGCCACCCGGCCGTGCGTGCCGGTGTACAGTACCGGGAAAAACTTTCCCAGTTTTTTAGCCATATAATTGGCATTCAAAATGGCAATTTTGCTGGCGCGGGTCAATCCCTCTGCGCCCATCATGGCAATGTAGGTGTAGCTGATGGCAATGACCCCGGCGCTGCCCCACGGCGCAGAAGAGACCGCGCCCCGTGCTCGCTCGCCGCCCACGCCCGGCACCACCGAGTGGCCCGGCAAAAACGGCGCCAGGTGCGCCGCCACGCCAATGGGTCCCACCCCCGGCCCGCCGCCGCCATGCGGAATACTGAACGTTTTGTGCAAATTCAGGTGGCACACATCCGCGCCAATTTGCCCCGGGCCGGACAGGCCCACCATGGCGTTCATATTGGCCCCATCCATGTACACCTGCCCGCCGTGGTCGTGAATGATGCCGCAAATTTCGCGGATGGCTTCCTCAAAGACGCCGTGGGTTGAGGGGTAGGTAATCATCAGCGCGGCCAGATTTTGGCTGTGCGCCGCCGCTTTTTCACGCAGGTCCGGCACGTCAATATTGCCCTGGTCGTCGCATTTGACCACCACCACCTGCATACCGGCCATCACGGCGCTGGCCGGGTTGGTGCCGTGCGCCGAGCTGGGAATCAGGCAGATGTTGCGGTGCGTATCGCCCCGCGAAAGGTGGTAGTTGCGAATGGTCAGCAGGCCGGCGTACTCGCCCGCCGCGCCGGAGTTGGGTTGCAGCGATACCGCCGCAAATCCGGTGATTTCGGCCAGCCATTTTTCAATCCGATTGAACATCTCGGTGTAGCCGGCGGCCTGGTCTCGCGGCACAAACGGGTGCAGGCCGGCAAACTCCGGCCATGTCACCGGGAGCATTTCTGTGGTGGCGTTCAGCTTCATGGTGCAGGAACCCAGCGGAATCATCGAGTGGGCCAGCGACAGGTCGCGTTCTGCCAGGCGGAAAATGTAGCGCAGCATGTCGGTTTCGGCGTGGTAGCTGTTGAAAACCGGGTGGGTTAAAAACGGGCTGGTGCGGCGGAACGGTTCCGGCACGGCCAGTTCCACCTGTTCGGCCAGCGCTTCAACGTTGGGAGCATCTGCGCCAAAAATTTGCAGCAGGTCGCGTAAATCAGCGGGGGTTACAGTTTCATCCAGCGATACGCCGGTGCTGCCGTCCTCAAAATAGCGCAGGTTGATTTCGGCAGCCAGCGCCGCTGCCTGAATCTCGGCCTGTGAGCGCGGCCCGCCGCTGATTTTGAGCGTATCAAATGTGGGGGCCTTGCCCAGCGTGTAGCCCAACCCGGCCAATCCGCGGGCCAGCGTGCCGGTCAGCAGGCGCACCCGCTGCGCGATTCGGGTTAGGCCCTGCGGGCCGTGGTACACGGCGTACATTGAGGCCATAATTGCCAGCAGTACCTGCGCGGTGCAGATGTTGCTGGTGGCTTTGTCGCGCCGGATGTGCTGCTCGCGGGTTTGCAGGGCCAGCCGCATGGCCGGCTTGCCGGTGACATCCACAGACACTCCGATAAGCCTGCCGGGCATCATTCGTTTGTAATTATTTCGCGTAGCCATAAATGCTGCATGCGGACCGCCGTACCCCATCGGCACGCCAAAGCGCTGACTGTTGCCCACCACCACATCCGCGCCAAATTCGCCGGGGGGGCGCAGCAGGGTCAGGGCCAGCAGGTCAGAGGCAACCACAACCAGCGCGCCGTTTTGATGCGCTGTTTCGGCAAAATCGGCGTAATCCACAATTGAGCCGTCGGTGGCGGGGTACTGAACAAGCACCCCAAAGGTTGGCTCGGCAAAATCATAGCGGGTGTGGTCGCCCACCACCACTTTGTAGCCCATCGGTTCGGCGCGGGTGCGGATTACATCAATGGTTTGGGGGTGGCACAGTTCGGACACAAAAAAGACGTTGGCGGTGGATTTTCTGGGTTGGGCGCGTTTGCAGAGCGTCATTGCTTCGGCGGCGGCGGTTCCTTCATCCAGCAGCGAGGCGTTGGATATTTCCATGCCGGTTAAATCAGACACCATTGTCTGAAAATTGAGCAGCGCTTCCAGCCGGCCCTGCGCAATTTCGGGTTGGTAGGGGGTGTACTGGGTGTACCAGCCGGGATTTTCAAGAATATTGCGCTGGACCACAGGCGGGGTTATACAGCCGTAGTAGCCCATGCCAATGTACGAGCGGTAGACCTTGTTTTTGGCCGCCAGCGCGCGCAAATCGGCCAGCGCCTCAGACTCGCTGAGGGCCGGCGGTAAATTCAGCGCTGCCGGCAGCCGGATTCCGCCGGGTACGGTTTGCTCAATCAGCGCATCCAGCGACTCGGCTCCGACGGTTTGCAGCATCTCTGCTACGTCAGCCTCGCCCGGCCCAATGTGCCGCCGGGCAAAAGTGTCAATCGGGTTCAACAATTCTTTGATGGGTACATCACTCATAACAACCTCATTTATCCTTCTGCGTCTGCAATTTTTTGGTAATCTTCGCCAGACAGCAGAGTATCCCACTCGGCCGGGTCAGAGGGGGTGAACTTAATCATCCAGCCTGCGCCGTAGGGGTCGCTGTTAATAGTTTCCGGCTCGTCTTCCAGCGCCTGGTTTACTTCTGTAATTTC
>RFJF01000220.1 GCA_003695455.1 Chloroflexota bacterium | reverse complement strand
GTCAGAGGGGGTGAACTTAATCATCCAGCCTGCGCCGTAGGGGTCGCTGTTAATAGTTTCCGGCTCGTCTTCCAGCGCCTGGTTTACTTCTGTAATTTCGCCGCTCATGGGCATGTACAGATCACTGGCGGCCTTAACCGATTCAACCACGCCAAACACATCGCCTTTGGAGAGCGTATCTCCCACCGAGGGGAGTTCCACGTAAACCACGTCGCTCAGGCTGTCTTGCGCGTGGTCGGTGATGCCGCACACAATCACATCGCCTTCCTTGCGCGCCCATTCGTGCGTTTCCTGATATTTTGCGTTGGGGTCCAGATTGCTCATTGTTGTCTCCTTTTTATATAGAGTTTTTTGAGTTCATTGAGTTTATAGGGTTGGATGAGTATTTTTGTTCACTGGTCATTGATATTTTACTTGTACGCCGGTTTGTAAAATGGCCGTTTGACCACTTTGGCCGCTTTGGGCTTATTCCGAATCAGCACATTCAATTCGGTGCCAATTTTGGCGTATTGCGGCTGCACAAAGGCGCTGCCACAATATTTCTGGACGGTGGGCGCGTAAAGGCCGGTGGCAACGGTGCCAATCTCCTCGCCGGCAGCATTGGCGATGGCGTAACCGGCGCGCGGCACGCCGCGGTCCAGCAGTTCAAATGAGACCAGTTTGCGCGGCAGCCCTTCGGCTTTTTGTTTGAGCAGCGCCTCGCGGCCAATAAATTCTTTGTCAAACCGGCAGGCCCATCCCAGCCGGGCTTCCAGCGGGGTGATGTCGTCGGTGATTTCATGGCCGTACAGCGAAAAGGCCGGCTCAAAGCGCAGGCTGTCGCGGGCGGCTAACCCGATGGGCGCAACCTCGATGCCTGTTTTTGGCCCGGTGTTCAGGATTGCTTCCCACACCTGAAGCGCGTTTTCCGCCGGAAAGAAAATTTCAACGCCGTCCTCGCCGGTGTAGCCGGTGCGGCCAATCAGCGCCGGCACGCCATCAACGGTGGTTTCTGCGGCAAAAAAACGGGGCACTGCCGCGGCGTCAATGGGTGTGAGATGTTGCAGCAGGTCAATGGCTTTGGGGCCTTGCAGCGCCACCATGTAGGTTTCGTCAGACACATCGGTGACGGTCACGTCAAATCCTTCTGCATGGCCGGTCATCCACTCAAAATCCTTGCCGCGGTTATCGGCATTGACCACCACAAACCAGCGGTCCGGCATGCGGTAGATGAACACATCATCCACCACGCCGCCGGTCGGGTGGCACATCAGCGCGTAGTGGGCCTCAGTTTCTTTCATCAGGCGCACATCCCACGTAACCAGCAAATTCAGATACGCCTCGGCATCCGGGCCGGTCACGTTGAACTGCCCCATGTGGTCAATATCAAACAGCCCCGCCGAGCGCCGGGTAATGTGGTGCTCTTCAATAGGGCCGGTGGGATACTGCACCGGCATTTCCCAGCCGGCAAACGGCACCATTCGCCCGCCGTGCGCCACGTGCCAGTCAAAAAGTCGGGTTCGATTCAATTTCTCACTCATAAGCACTCCTCTGTCCTTATTCATTACAAAAATATATTCAGTTTGCGGGTAATAGAAATGGGGAAGGAAATCGGGAAAAACCAAACAAAAAAAACGGACACCCGGAAAAAGTGCCCGTTACTCTGTCCTGAACCTGAGAGATTACCCCCAAAATTGTTGGGAATTGCCCCGTCGGTGCGACCGTGCGGCCGGCTCTCCAGAGGTGCTGTCTGTACAACGATCCTTTTGCCTGAGAGTTTCAGCAACCTGCCTGGCCGGCCAGTGTTGCCTTGCCCCTTCGGCGATCAAACCATTGATTCTCTCTCGTTGTATGTTATCCAGCGGATTATCAATTTTGCAAACTGAGTTTAACACACCGCAGATGCTTTGTCAAACAAATTTAAATTGCGCTCGCCCGTCGGCCGCTTTTGCTCAAACGCAACTCTCCGCTACAATTATTGTTTGCAATGAACCAGATTAGAGAGGGAATTGTACCGGTGTCACAGCCAAATCCCGAACTGCGTGAGCTGTTCGAGGCGGACCAGGCCGAGCGAAAAAATCACCCGCCGTTTGGTACCCCGGAATACGAATCTCTGCGGCGGCGCGATGCCGCCCGGCGCGAGCAGGTGCGCCAAATCATCGCTGCCGGGCAGGCTGTTGCCCCGGAAGATTTTTACTTTGCGGCGCTGGTGTTGCACCACGGCGGCACGCTGGATGAGGTGTGGCAGGCACACACGCTGGCCCAAAAATCGGCAGACCGGGGGTACCGGCCGGCGCGCTGGCTGACCGCCGCCACACTTGACCGCTGGCTGATGATGCAGGGCAAACCACAAAAATACGGCACCCAGATTGTGCCGGATGGCCGCCGCCAGCGGGTTTGGCCGGTAGACCCCGCCACCACCGATGCCGAACGCGCCGCGCTCGATGTGCGCCCGCTGGCGTTGCAGCATCGGCGGGCCGCAGAGCTGAGCCGCACAGAACCCATGCCGGATATGTCTCGCGCCCCGGTCTGGCTCACGCAGGCAATTGCACGGGGGCTGCTGCCAGACACGGATGATACGGATGATTGAAACCTGCACCCATCCGTTCCCACTCCACCCCTCCTTCTTGCCACTGTATTGTCAATCAGGTATTATCAGTGGTGACATCAGTCACAAGGCTGTAAAATTTTCAACTGTTCAGATTCAGGCTCAAATTTGAGCCCCATCAATTATCAAAGGAGATTTTAATGAGCATTGTACGCAAAAAACCTGTGCCTAGCGATATCGAAATTGCTCAGGCAGCAACGCCCCAACCTGTCATTCAAATTGCAGAACAACTGGGTCTCTCGCTTGATGACCTGGAAATGTACGGCCAGTACAAAGCCAAGGTTCATTTGGATGTGCTGGAAAAGTTTGCCGACCGGCCCCAGGGCAAATATATTGATGTAACAGCCATTACGCCCACCCCGTTGGGCGAGGGCAAAACCACCACCAGCGTTGGACTGACGCAGGGGCTGGGCAAAATTGGCAAAAAACCGATGATTTGTATTCGCCAGCCCAGCCAGGGGCCAACGTTTGGCATCAAAGGCGGCGCGGCCGGCGGCGGCTACAGCCAGATTATCCCCATGGAGGATTTTAACCTGCACCTGACCGGCGACATTCATGCCATCAGCGCGGCTCACAACCTGGTAGCGGCTGCCATTGACGCCCGGCTGTACCACGAAGGCCGCCTCTCCGATGCCAAACTGGAAAAAATGGGGCTTACCCGGCTCAATATTGACCCGTTCAACATCAGTTGGAACCGGGTTGTGGACGTGAACGACCGGGCGCTGCGCGATATTATTGTGGGGTTGGGCGGCAAGTCCGAAGGGGTGCCCCGCCAGAGCGGCTACGACATCACCGTGGCTTCTGAAATTATGGCTATTCTGGCCCTGACCACCGGCCTGAAAGATATGCGGGAACGCTTTGGGCGGATGGTTGTTGCGCTGGATAAAAACGGCAAACCCGTTACCGCCGAGGATTTGGGCGTGGCCGGCGCGGTAACCGTGCTGATGAAAGAAGCCATCATGCCCAACCTGATGCAAACGCTTGAAGGCCAGCCTGCCTTTGTGCACGCCGGGCCATTTGCCAACATTGCTCACGGCAACAGCTCCATTATTGCCGACCAGATTGCGCTCAAACTGGCCGATTATGTGGTCACCGAAAGCGGTTTTGGCGCTGATATTGGCATGGAAAAATTCTTCAACATCAAGTGTCGTTACTCTGGGTTGGTGCCCAACGCCGTGGTGCTGGTGGCTACCATCCGCGCCCTCAAAATGCACGGCGGCGGCCCCAAAGTGGTTGCCGGACGCCCCCTCAACAAAGCCTACACCGAAGAAAACCTGGAGCTGCTGGAAAAGGGCATTGCCAACCTGGCTGCCCACATTGAAAACGTCAAACGGTTTGGCATCCCGGCCGTGGTGGCGGTCAACCGTTTCCCCACAGACACAGACGCCGAAGTGGCGCTGGTCAAACGGATGGCTATTGAAGCCGGCGCCGAACAGGCCGTAATGGCCGACCACTGGGCCGAAGGCGGCGACGGCGCCGTGGAACTGGCCGAAGCCGTTGTGGCCGCCTGCGAAAAACCCAGCAACTTCCAATTCCTCTACCCGCTGGATTGGACAATCAAACAGAAAATTGAAAAAATTGCCACCGATATTTACGGCGCAGACGGCGTTATTTATGAAGCCACCGCCAACCGGCAAATCAAAAAATTTGAGGAAGCCGGCTTTGGCAATCTGCCCATCTGCATGGCAAAAACCCACCTCAGCATTTCGCACGATGCGGCGCTCAAAGGTCGCCCCACCGGCTTCACCGTGCCGGTCCGAGAAGTGCGCGCCAGTGTGGGGGCCGGTTTCATCTACCCCCTGCTGGGCACCATGCGCACCATGCCCGGTCTGCCCTCTCGCCCCGCTTTTATGGATGTGGATTTTGATTTTGACACCGGCAAAGTCGTCGGCCTCTTTTAATCCGTAAACTTTCAATTGGAGGGAGGAGATTCTGATTGCTCCTCCCTCCTCTTTTTTGACTCTATTTTGGAGGGATGTAATGAGTTCGGAACCGGCCGGCACAAACGCCCACCCCCAACCCCGCGAGCTGTATCGCGGGATGCTGCTCATCCGTGAATTTGAACTGCGCGCCATCAACGAGCGCCGCGCCGGACTGATTCCCGGTTTCATCCATTCCTGCGTGGGGCAGGAAGCCACGGCCATTGGCGCGGGCGCGGCCCTGCGCCCCGATGACGTGATTACCAGCACCCACCGCGGGCACGGTCACCTCATTGCCAAAGGTGGCAACCCCAAATTGATGATGGCCGAACTGGCGGCGCGCAGTACCGGCTACTGCGGCGGAAAAGGCGGCAGCCTGCACATGACGGATTTCGATCTGGGAATCTTAGGGGCCAACGGCATTGT
>RFJF01000219.1 GCA_003695455.1 Chloroflexota bacterium | reverse complement strand
GACAGCGGCAAGACCACGCTCCTGCAATGGCTGGTCTACCGCCGCCGTCAAATCTCAAAGGTGGTGGTGATTGACCCCCACGCTTACCCGGACAAGTGGGCCGGTTGCTATGTCATCGGCACAGGGCGCAACTATGGCGAAATCAGCCTGGCTTTAATCGCCCTGGTGCAGATTATGACCAAACGGTATGACGAGATTGGCCGGGGCGTGATTCACGAAGGCAATCACCCCCGCCTGACCATCCTGATTGACGAATGGCGGGCGATTGTGCACCAGTTGGGCAAGCCGGCCAGCGAAGCCATCAAGGCGCTGCTGACCGAGAGCCGCAAGGCTGCATTCAGTGTGTTTGTTGCCAGTCACAGTGACCGGGCCAAACCACTGGGGCTGGAAGGCGAATATGACCTCAAAGACGGGTTTGCCGTAGTGCGGTTGGTCATCACCGATGGGCAGCGGCAGGCAACCATCGACACCGGCAGCGGGGAACAACCGGCCCGGCTGCCGGGGCCGTTCGCGGTTGGCGGGCCGGCGGTTGTGAGCCAGCCGGATTTTGATTTGGACTTGACCCCCCAACCCACCGACCAGGAAGCGCAAATATTAACGCTACACCGGGCGGGTGAAAGCTACAGCGCCATTGCCCGGCAGGTGTTCGGTTCAAAGGGTGGCAAGCAAGTACAAATTATCAAGCAAGTAATCAAACGTTTTCAATAGGCGTGTACCGTGTACGTGTACCAATTACACGCTGTACACGAACCTTATACACCATACCAGGAGTTTTCAAATGAAACGAGCAGTAATTTACGCCAGAACCAGTTATGATGATCGCGACAACGATAGCCGCAATCTTAGAGGACAAATTGAGATGGGCCGCGAATATGCTGAACAGAGAGGCTATCGCGTAATTGCAGAGATGCCAGAGTCTGAGAGAGGTGCCAGCGGAGCCAGTATCGATTTGCCAGTGTTAAACCAAATTCGGGAAATGGCCCAATCTGGCGAGTTTGATATCCTCATCGTCCGTGAACTTGATAGATTATCACGTAACCTGGCCAAACAGTTATTGGTTGAAAAAGAACTTGAGCAGGCCGGTGTCACAATTGAGTATGTGTTGGGCGATTATTCGGATACACCCGAAGGGCAACTTCAAAAACATATCAAAGCCGTGATTGCCGAATACGAAAGAGAAAAAATCAAGGAACGGATGTTAAGAGGAAAACATCTGAAATTAAAATCAGGGTACGTTGTTTCAGGCCATTGTCCGTACGGTTACCGCATCACTAAAGACGACGCCCATGCATATTTTGAAATTTACGAACCAGAAGCAAGAATTGTGCGTAGAATATTTGACCAGTACATCAAGGGCATAACTGTCACACAAATCAAGCGAAGATTTGTCACTGAACAAATATTGACCCCGGCTGAGTCTGGGAATTATTTTGGTGTAAACAAACAACGTGGGCCCTATGAATGGTCACGAACCAGCATTTATAGCATTCTGAATAATCAGGCATATGCCGGAATCTGGCATTTTGGAAAAACAGGATCGGGAGAAACCATACCGGTTGAAATTCCCGCCATTATTGATCTGGGCACATTCGAGGCAGCGCAAAAAAGAAAACAACACAATACACGCCATAATCGACGGAATCGCAAACATCAGTACCTGCTTGCCACCCGATGTCGTTGTGATCGTTGCAAAACAGCAATGAGTGGCAACACTTATTTTATTACAAACAAGGCTGGCGAGAGGATTAGACACCAACATTATCGCTGCAGGGCGGCAATGGGACAAGTTGTGAAGGATTGTGATGCGCCCACTTTTCGGGTTGACGAGGTAGATTATACGGTGTGGTGCTGGGTAGAGGAACGCATTGATGATGACCAAAAGTTTACGGCCTCACTTCAAAAAATCCAAGCCGAACAAAAAACCACCAATGCGCCATTGTTAAAAGATATCGAAACGATTGACGGGCTTATTTCGGATGAGCGGAAAAAATTAGAGCGGCTGTTGGATATGTACGTTGAAGATGATGAAATTATGAAAGAGGCTGTTGAAAACCGCAAGAGAAAATACTTGCATGTAATTCGCAGCCTTCAACGCCAAAGAGCCGAGCTGGATGCCGAAGTAGAGCAGAATTTTTTGACCGATGCCCAGATAGAGTCTGCACGAAACTACGCCCGCAAAATCCGCGTGGGCATGAAAAAAGCGCGCCAAAATTTTGCGGCCAAACGCCAACTGATTGAAATTTTGAACATAACTGCCGACCTGATTGCTGTCACAAAAAAAGAAAAGTACGTCAGAATCCGCTGTATAATCGATCCAAACGGTGAAACAATACCGATTAAGTCCACAAGCTCTCTGTTTCAATATCGTACATGATTAGCCCG
>RFJF01000218.1 GCA_003695455.1 Chloroflexota bacterium | reverse complement strand
GAAAACGTAAAGCGTAAAACGTAAGGATTTTGGTCTGAATCGCACATTACGTTTTACGTTTCACGTTTTAACCGGATACACAAACCGGTAATTTTTGTAACGTTGAAAATCAGCCAAAATGAACCACGCCACAAATTAAAATTGTGTTGGCTATTTGGCAACAGCATGTTATAATTGCACGTCACGTTGCATCTTCAAAGTTGCCGGTACGGGAACCGCCGTTTTCTCAAACAAAATAAAGGTTTGGATATGGATTTAAAGTTGCTGGTTGCTTTTAATATCAAGCCCAACAGAGAGGCGGAATATTATCGGTTTGTGCTGGGTGAATTTTTGCCCACTCTGCAAAACATCGGCTTGCTGATGGTTGAAGGCTGGCACACAGCTTATGGCGATTATCCCATCCGGCTGCTGGAGTTCCGCACCCAGGAAGGTGTGGATATGCAAAAACTGCTGGACAGTTCTGAATGGAAAACGGGCAAGGAAACGTTGCTCAAACTGGTGCGTGACTACGAGGAGTATCTGGTGCCGGCCAAAAACACGTTTCAATTTTTTATTCCCACATCACGAACGGGCAAAGATTAGCACAATCAGAATCAGAACACAAAACGGGCGACGGTTCATCGGTCGCCCGTTTTTATTTGGGGGTGTTTTGTTTCAGACCCGGTCCGCGGTGTTAGTTACCCCGAAACAAACGGGTTGCCGCGCAGCCAAAATCGCCACGGCGCCGAGATGTCCTCCGGCGCGGCGTAGGTAATGCCCACGCGCGGCCCGGTGGCTACGTGTGAATCCGGCACGGTCTGCCCGCGCTCCAGCCACAACTGCTCACCGGTTGTAACCGGCCAGCCGTTAAAGGCCAAATCGATGCCAAACGCCTGGCACAATTTGCCCGGCCCGCTGGTGAGCGCGGCGGGTTTGAGCGGCGGTCGCCCCGGTTTGGCCCGGCGAGCCTGCATCCGGTCCAGCCCGGTTTGGGGTTCAACCGCGCGGATGAGCACCGCCGCCGGAAAATCCTCGGCTTCTGTGACCAGGTTGAGCATGTGGTACATGCCGTAAATCAGGTAGACGTAAGCCCGGCCCGGCGGCCCGAACATCACTTCGGTGCGGGGGGTGCGGCCTTTGCTGGCGTGGCAGGCGGTATCGGTGGGGCCAATGTAGGCCTCGGCTTCTACCACCACCCCGGACAGCGTTGCGCCGTCTATTTGGCGCACCAGCCGGCAGCCCAGCAATTCGCGGGCCACGGTCAGGGTGGGGCGGGCAAAAAAATCGGTGGACAGGGGTGCGGGTTGGTCATTTGTCATTTGTTATTTGTCACTGGTCATTCGTCGTTCGTAGCTCATCACTCGTAGCTCGCCATTCGCCATTCGCCATTCGCTCCCGTATCTGTACTCTGTACTCTGTACTCTGGATTCTGGATTCTGAATTCTACTATAGCACTTTCTGCACGGCCAGCCAGTTGCCGCCGCGGGCGGCGTTGGCGGCGTCAATCGCCTGCGGCGAACCGAGCACCACCACCCGCCCGGCCTTGTTGATGCGGGCCAACACCTCGCCAAACGCCCGAAAATCGGCGGCGGTGGTTGAGAGCAGTTCGTCGCGGCGCTGCTGGCGGTCCTCTTCCGTAATGTTGAGCAGATGGCGCAGCATGCTGGTGTACCCTTTGGCATCCGGCAGTTGGTAAGCGTCCAGCGCGCCAATCCCGCCGATGATGCTTTTGGTCAGTTCGTCATCAGACAGGTGAACGTTCTGCAAAAAGCCGGCGGCGGCATCGTAGTTGTCCAGCGTGTCAAGCAGGTTGGGGTCGCGGTAGGAAAGGTAGTTGAACACGCCGGAGTGGGTATCAAAGCGGCAAAAACCGCCGTACGCGCCGCCCTGCACCCGCACGCGCTCCCACAGCCAGGTGGTGCGCAAAAAATTGGTGATGGCCAGTTGCGAGCCGTGCAGCGTGTAGCCTAACTCGTACAGGTTGGCCCCTTTGCCCACGTAGTTAACCTGCGCCGGAATGGTCAGCCCCTCGGCGACGGGGCCGGGCGTTGGCTGCCAGCGGGCCAGTTCGACCGGCGAGGCCGGGATGGCCGCGATAAAATCGTTCAGTTGGGGGCGGAATTTGCCCCAGTTGTCCTCATCCAGGGTGATGTTGCACAGCATGGCGTTGCGGTTGAGCAAAATGCGGCGGATGGTCTCCAGCTTTGCCAGCACAGCGGGCCAGTCAGATTCAACATCCTGCGCCAGTTGCCGCAAAAAGAAGAGGTTGCTCAACCCGTCCATTTGCTCATCGGCCCAGTCTGCCTCGTTGAAACCGGCCCGCAGGCGAGTATCTACCACGCCGTGCCCGCCGGGAATCAGCCCGGCCTCAATGCCGGCTTTGTTTTCCAGCACCATTTGCTTAAAGCGTTCCGGGTTGTCCAGCTTCACCGTGAGTAGAACATCGCGCATAATATCCAGCAGGTCACCGGTTTGGGCCATGGTAGATTTGCCGCGCAAAAAGAGCCACGCTTCTGCCTGGGTGCGGTTGCGCACGGCAGACACCATTGAAGCTGGCCAGACGCCGCCGGTTTTACTGCCAATCCGCTGTGACAGCCGCACAAAATCCTCTTTTTCTGTGCCGATTTTTACCAGCGCCTGGCTGAACAGCGACACGTAGGGCAAAAGTTCCTGCGGCACGGTGTGCAGGTTAAAGCCTACATCAAAATAGACAATGCCGTTGGTAAACAGGTTGTGGTAGAGCAGTTTGGTTCCGTTGTGCTGCTCAATTTCCAGCGGGATGGGTTTGGCCTGTTTGTCCAAATCAGCCAGGGTGAGCATGGGCAGGGTTGCCAGCGCTTCGGGCGGGTCCGGCGCTTCCTGCAGCGCCTTTAATTTTTTGGTGTCGGCAATGATTTGCTGAACTTCGGCCTCACCCAGCGAGGCTTTGACCTGGGCCAGCTTTTCGGCTTCGGCGGCCTCCTGCCGGCGGCTGAGTTCGGGGTCCGGTTCCAGTATCAGTGTTACACGATGATTGTTGTTGAGCAGAAATTGAGAAATCAAATCTTCAAAGTAGCGCGGGTTATCGGCCAGATGTTGGCGAATGGCAGCCAGCGGCGCTTCAAAAGCCAGCGGGGCCAGCGGGTCACCGTCGTACAGCCAGGTGGTCAGCGCGCGCAGCATCAGCGACAGCCCGCGTGGAAAGTGACCGGTGTTGTTTTCTCGCAGGCGGAACTCAAAGGTGTTGAGCGCCGCTGCCGTCATTTCCGGGTCAATGCCGTTGGCCGCCAGCGATTCCAGCGTATCCAGAATCAACTTCTCTACTGTGTCTGCGTTGGCGCGGGCAAAACCCTTCAGCCCGGTTGAAAAAGACATCTGCCGCAGTTCGTTTTCCAGCCCGCCGCCGGTCACATTTTCGCCCAGCCCGGAATCGATGAGCGCCTTGCGCAGCGGTGAGG
>RFJF01000217.1 GCA_003695455.1 Chloroflexota bacterium | reverse complement strand
GCAGCACCCAGTTGCTGTTTTCTTCCAGCGACAGCAGAATACCCAGCGCGATTTGACCCAGCAGCAGCGCCGTCAGCGGCAGCGAAATTCGGCGGAAAATGTGGGCCAGCCAGTCGCGCCATTCGCTTTGCGGTAAACGGTGCAGCAGCGGCGCAAACAAGCGACGAAGCAGCGGCTGTAAAATCCACGCCACAAGCAACAACCCGGCAATTATGACAAACTGCCGGGTGTCAAACAAATTGGTGAGTTGCGTCAGAATATTCACCGGAATATCAGGTTCCAGAGTACAGAATCCAGAAATCAGAGTACAGGGTGCAGGTTAGCACTCGCTGTAGCCGCATTCGTGGCACTTTTTGCAGCCTTCAATGTTGAGCAGGCTGGCCGAGCCGCAGCCGGGGCAAAGGTCGCCTTTGGGCATGAGCGTCAGTTGTACGCTTTCGTCCTCGTCCGGCAGGCCGGGCAGTTCGCCGGTAGGGCTGATGCCCACATGTTCGGCCATCACCTGCGCCACGGCGTCGGGCATGCTCATCACCCGGTTTTTGCCAAAGCCCTGCGCCCGTCCGGAGCCGATGCCGCGCAATTGGGCCACAATATCCTGCACGCGTTCTTCCGGGCTAAGCGGGCTGGGCATGCGCAGAATCAGGCTGATGAGCCGGCCCAGCCCTTCGGCGTCGGCGGCTACGTCGCTGCCAACTTTGCCCACGTTAATGAACACCTCAAACGGCTCTGTGTTGCCGCCGCCGTTGGCGTTCACCGTAATGTAGGCTGTGCCGATGGGCGTGTTTTTGCGGTAGGTGTTGCCGTGCAGGGTAGCGGGCCGGGCGCGCCATTTTATTTCCGGGGCGGGCGGCGGGGCCGGTTTCTCGGATACCTCTTTTTTGTCCTCTTCTTTCAAATTGAGTACCTGCTCGTTGCGGGAGCCATCGCGGTAAATGGTGCCGCCTTTTACGCCCAAATCGTACATTAATTCGTACAGTTGGCGGGTTTGTTCAACCGTGTAACTGTTGGGCGTGTTACAGGTTTTGCTGATGCTGCTATCTACCCAGCGCTGAATGGCAGCCTGCACCCGCACGTGTTCTTCCGGGGTCAAATCCATGGCGGTAACAAAATATTTGGGCAGCGGTTTGCCCGGATGTTGGGTGAGCCATTCATCGTACACGGTCACGCGCTCTTCGTGGGTGCCCATGCGGCCGGTGCGGTTGAAACTCCAAAAGTAGAACGGCTCGATGCCGGTGCTGGTGTTGACCATAGTGCCGGTGGTGCCGGTGGGAGCCTGCGTCAGCAGGGTCACGTTGCGGATGCCTTTTTCACGGATGGATTGGCGGACATTTTCCGGCATGCCCTGCATAAATCCGCTTTGCAGGAATTTTTCGGCGTCAAATTGGGGGAACACGCCTTTTTCGGCGGCGTAGTCGCTGGAAGCCAGGTACGCCTCGGTAGCAATGAAGCGGTACAGCTTGTCCAGAAAATCCACCCCTTCCGGGCTGCCGTAGCGGATTTTCAGCCGGATCATCATTTCGGCCAGCCCCATGGTGCCCAGCCCCACGCGCCGTTCGCCAAGCTGCTGATCCTCGTTTTCTTTAAAGAAGTAGGGCGTGCTGTCAATCACATTATCCAAAAACCGAACGGCGTAGCGCACGGCCTTGCCCAGTGCCGGCCAGTCCACCTGTTCGTTATCAACAAATTTTGCCAGGTTGAGCGCGCCCAGGTTGCACACGCCCCAGGCCGGCAGGCCCTGCTCGCCGCAGGGGTTGGTGCAGAGAATGGGGGCGTAGTACCAACTATTGCTCATTTTGTTGTAGCGTTCCACAAAAAAGACGCCCGGCTCAGCGCTGGCCCACGCGCTGTCAATAATGCTATTCCACACATCGCGGGCGCGCACGGTTTTGTGAACCACCACCGGCAAGCCTTTTTCCTGCCACGCGGCCATGTTGCCGTCCCACAACTGGTCATAATTTTCCACGCTGGTATCCGGGAAAATCAGGTCCCAGTCGGCGTCAGCTTTGACCGCTTCCATAAAATCATCGGTAATGCCCACGCTGATGTTGGCGTTGGTAATGCGCCCCATGGTGCGCTTGCTGGTGATGAATTCCTGCACGTCCGGGTGCCACACATTCATAATCAGCATCAGCGCGCCGCGCCGGCTGCCGCCCTGTTCAATGAGGCCGGTCACAAAACTGTACAGTTCGCCCCAGCTCACCGAGCCGCTGGAGCGGCCGTTGACGCCGCGCACGTAGGCGTGGTGCGGGCGCAGGCTGGAAATGTTAATGCCCACGCCGCCGCCCCGCGACATAATTTCGGTCATTTGGGTGAGCGTTTCCATAATGCCGCCCCGGCTATCTTTGGGGCTGGGGATAACGTAGCAGTTGTAGTAGGTCAGGTTTTGGTCGGTGCCGGCGGCGGTGAGAATGCGCCCGCCGGGCACAAATTTCCAGTCGTCCAGCAGCCAGCGAAAATTGGTTTGCCATTCGGTCTGTTTTTCCGGCAATTCAATTTGAGCCATCCCGGCCGCCACCCGGTCCAGCATTTGCTCCGGGCGTGTTTCCAGCGGTTTGTCAATGTGGGCCAGCGCCCGTTTGACTACCTCGCCGTCACGCAGGGCAATGGTTACGGTTGTGCCGTCAACGGCCTGCACCGTGCCGATTTCTCGCTGGCGGGTTTCCAGATTCACGGTGACCACCACGGTATCGCCGGGGGCCACAGATTCTTTTTTCCCGTCCTTCAACGCGTAGCGGTCCAGAAAAATTTTTTCTCCCAGTGCGTTGAGTCTGTTTTTTGGGGGGGCAGCCGTGGCGCCGGCACTTTTTCCGTTGGAATTGTAGCCGTTGGTGGACGTTGTTTTCACAGGATTTGCCACAGATGTTGTTTGGTCAGTCATAAAAATTCCTCTCCTGGCGGGATTTTAGTTGCTTCCGTGCATTACTCATCTGCCATGGGCAGGGGGATTTGATTTTTCAGTTCCTGTTCGCGGCGTTTGCGTTCAACCAACTGCTGAATTTCATCGGCCATGCTGGTTACATCTTCAAAGCGGCGGTACACCGAGGCAAAGCGCACGTAGGCCACATCGTCAATATCACGCAGCTGGTTCATCACCATTTCACCTATCTGAAGATAGTCAACTTCGCTCTTGTTCATGGCGTACAGGGCGCTCTCAATTTCCCGGGCGGCGGCCTCGATGGATGCGGCAGAGATGGCGCGTTTTGAACAGGAGGTGCGCATACTTTTGACCAGTTTTTCCCGGTCAAACTCTTCGCGGCGGCCGTCTCGTTTAACCACCAGCAGGTTCATTGACGCTACGCGTTCGTAGGTGGTAAAGCGTTGTTTGCACTGGTCACATTCACGGCGGCGGCGGATGCCGTCGGTGACCTCGCGGGTGTCAATCACCCGAATGTGGCTGCTGTCTGCGCTGCAATACGGACATTTCATTGGCTCGTTCCTTCTTAATTTTACATAATAAAAGTGACCCGACGCTGAATGTTCCGGAGTCACCTGGACTACAGGGTTGCTGCCGCTAATGGGCAACGTCTAAAAATAGAAAATAAAACGGGGTAGCTGGCAGTGGTAAAAACCCGACCGTATCTTGTACAACCCGCAGGCCGGCTGCGAATTGGATTTGTGTTTTCGACCGAATTCGACTCGACTCATTTTTCACAAAACTTGACGTAATGACAAAGAAAAAACCACTATATGTTGTGGTGGTGTGGCCTGCTACACGAGATGTTGTATCCAAAAGCGAGTCCAGTATACACTGATTCGCCCGGGATGACAAGAGGATTCGGGGGAGTCAACCTTAAAAATCACCCAATTTTCGCGTAGATTATGTCAACCTTCGCGTAGGCGATTCCGGGGTTCGCGGAGTCTGCCGCCGGTGCCAAACAGCCCTGCTGCACAGACCTATCGCCGCAACAGCGATTCCAAAATCCACGCGGCGGCTTGCTTATCCAGCGGAGAATTGTTGTTGCCACACTTGGGGCTGTAAATGCAACTGGGGCAGCCGTCGTCGCAGGGGCATTCTTTGATGGTGGTCAGCGTGGCTTCCCACAAATCGGCCAGCAAATTGAACCCCTGCTCGGTGATGCCCACGCCGCCGGGGTAGCCGTCGTAAATAAAAATCTGGGGCAGGCCGGTAGCCGGGTGGGCCGGGGTGGACAACCCGCCAATATCCCAGCGGTCACACATGGCAAACAGCGGCAGCAGGCCGATGGCTGCATGCTCAACCGCGTGCAGGCCGCCCAAAAAATCCCGGCCCCGCCGGGCCAGCGAGCCGGCCCACTCCGGCGGCACATCCCACCACAGGGCGCGGGTTTCAAAAATGTTTTCCGGCATCTCCAGCGGTGTATCACCCAGGTTGGCCTCGCTGAACTGGCGCACCCGGCGATAGCCCACCACCTGCTGGCTAACCCGCACCGCGCCCCAAAAGGCCGTGCAGTGGCCCATTTGTTTGTGTTGCATTGAGCGAATGATACCGATGTCGCTGCGTTCGTGGACTTGCGTGTAGTAATCAACCTGCGCCGGAATGAGCGTGGCCCGCCCCTTTTGCAGGTTTAAATCCGAAACCAGGTAATTCTCGCCCTGATGCATGTAAATGGCGCCCGGGTGCACCCGCCCCAGCGCCGAGGCTTCGTCCATTTCTTCCAGCCGCTTGCCCTTTTTGCTGCCGTCTACCAGCACCACCGGCCGGCTGCCCACACTGCGAATGTTCACCCGCCGGGCCGGGTAGTCTGTGCCGTGGTAGTACCAGCGGTCCTGCCCGGCCTCGTAACTCACCTCGCCGCGTTCTTCAAGGTTGACCATAGCGCGCACAAATTCACCGCCAAAGAGAGACTCGTCATCGCGGGTCAGCGGCATTTCGTGGGCGGCGCAGGGCAGGTGCTGCTCCAGCACGTACAGGTTGCCGGGGTCAATCAGTGCGTGTTCGGTGGGGCGTTCAAACAACTGTTTGGGGTGGCGCATAAAATACTGGTCCAGTGGATTATCCAGCCCCACCAAAATTGCCAGCGAACTGCTGTTGCTGCGTCCGGCGCGCCCGGCCTGCTGCCACAAACTGGCAATGGTGCCGGGGTAGCCCACCGACACGGTGGCATCCAGCCCGCCCACATCCACGCCCAGTTCCAGCGCCGATGTGGCCGTGACCCCAATCAAATCACCCCGGAACAGGGCTTGCTCTACCTCGCGCCGGTGTTCGGCCAGGTACCCGGCCCGGTAGCTGGCAATCCGGGTTTTGAGTTCGGGGTCAGTTCGATCAAGATTCTGGCGGGCGTAACTCAGAATCAGTTCGGCCACCACCCGTGCTTTGGTAAAGGTGATGTTTCTCACGTTTTGCCGGGCCAGTTCGGCAAACAGATTGGCGGCTTCGCCGTTGGCGCTGCGCCGCCCGGATTTGGCTTTATCGGTAAAGGGCGGGTTCCACATGGCAAACTGCTTGGGCGCTTGCGGCGAGCCATCTTCATTGACCACCACCGGAGTGTAGCCGGTCAACCGTTTGATGTGTTCGCCGGGGTTGGCAATGGTGGCCGAACAGCAAATAAATTGCGGCCGGCTGCCGTAAAAGCGGCACAGTCGGGTCAGCCGGCGCAGAACTACCGCTACGTGGCTGCCAAACACGCCCCGGTAAATGTGCGCCTCATCAACCACCACAAATCTGAGATGTTTGAGCACGTGGCTCCAGCGCTGGTGGTGCGGCAAAATTCCAATGTGCAGCATATCGGGGTTGGTCAGCAAAATGTTGGCGTCTTGCCGCAGCCGGGTGCGGCTGCTTTTGGGGGTGTCGCCATCGTAGGTGCCAAAACGGGGGTCAAAGGGCGATTTGCCGTTGTTGTTTTTTGCGGCTGTGGTTTTAAAGCGATGCACCAGCTCTTTTAAGTTGCGCAACTGGTCCTGCGCCAGCGCCTTGGTGGGGAACAGGTACAGCGCCCGCGTGCGCGAATTTTGGGCCACGGCTTCCAGCACCGGCACGTTGTAGCAGAGCGTTTTGCCGCTGGCGGTGCTGGTTGCAACCACCACGTGTTTGCCGTTGCGGGCGGCGTTGATGGCCTGCGCCTGGTGGCTGTACAGCTTTTTGATGCCGCCGGCTTGCAGTGCCTCCACCAGCGAGCGCATCATGGGCCGCTCCAGCGAGGCGTACTGCGGCATTCGCCCGCCCAACCGCTCAATATGAATGAGTTGGTTGTCGTAAAAACGCTGCTTTTTTAGGTTCTTGAAAAATTTGGTAGGATTCATGGCCGGGTTTCTGCAGGTAATTATAGCGATGAACCGGCCTGGCGTAAATTTTGCTCCGGGGTATCGGCAGGGTGGGCTTTGCCGGCCCCCAAAAAACAGTTCGGGCGGCCTCAGACCGCCCGATTAAACAGACTTATTTAAATGATTGACAGCCCCCTGCCAACTATCCGTCCAGCCGGCGCAGTTGTTCGAACAGCCGTTTCTGCTCCGCCGAAAGTTTTTTGGGAAGCTGAACGTTGATTCGGGCCAGCAAATCGCCGTGCTCCGAGGGCTTTTTCAGTTTGGGCATCCCTTTGCCGCGCAACCGCATTTTTTGGCCGTTTTGCGTGCCGGGTGGAATTTTCAGCGTCACACTGCCGTCCACGGTAGGCACCCGAACCTCGCCGCCCAAAACGGCGGTGTACAAATCTACCGGCACGTCAACGTACAGGTCATCGCCTTTGCGCTCAAAGCGAGAATCCGGCGTAACGTTCACCTTCAGGTACAGGTCGCCGGTGCGCCCGCCGTAATCGCGGTTGCCCTCGCCGCGCACGCGCACTTTGGTGCCGGTTTTGGCGCCGGCAGGAATTTTAACCTGCAAGCGCCGCCCGTCTTTGGTGATAACACGGGTGGTTCCGCTGTGCGCCTCATTCAGGCTGATGTCCAAATCATGCACAATGTCATAATCGCTCTGGCGTGAATTGCCAAATTCCTGGGTACGGGTTTGCGTTCGCGTTCGTGGCCGCGAGCCGGCCCCTGCGCCGCCCATCCCGCCAAAAATGCTGGTGAAAAAGTCAGAAAATCCGCCCCCGCCGCCGAACAAATCGCTCAAATCCTGATATTGCACGTTGACGCGTTGCCCGCCCGGTGCGCCGCTGCCAAACCACTGCGACCAGTCAAAATCGCTGGCGCTGTGGCCGGTTTGCTGCCACTTATTCCAGTTCATTCCCAGTTGGTCATATTTGCTGCGTTTTTGCGGGTCACTGAGAACCTCGTGGGCTTCGTTAATTTCTTTAAATTTTTCCTCGGCAGATTTATTGCCTTTGTTGACATCCGGGTGATATTTCCGCGCCAGCTTGCGGTAGGCCGCTTTGATTTCTTTTTCACTGGCGTTTTTGCTCACGCCCAGGATTTTGTAATAATCCTTGTATTCCATGGGCATACCTCCAAAAATAATTATGGCACAATGTTGGCCCGGCGTAAAATCAGGCCGATACAATCACTTTAGCCGGGCGCAATAATTTATTGCCCAGCCGGTAGCCGGGTTCAACTTCTTCAATGATAATGTTCGGTTCCGGGTGGCCCGGCGCAGTTGCCAGTGCCTCGTGCCATTGCGGGTCAAACGGCCGGCCCACGCTTTCGATGGCGGTCACCCCTTCGGCGGCCAGAATGCGGTTGAGTTCGCGCCGGGTCAGTTCGATGCCCTGCCGAAGTGCGTCGCTGCTGCCGTCGGGCTGGTTCAGGGCGCGGGCCAGGTTATCGGCCACGGGCAAAATAAGCCGCAACAGCCGTTCCCGCTCGGCGCTGATGGCTTCATCGGCGCGGCGGGCCTGCCGCTTGCGAAAGTTTTCCATTTCGGCCTGCCGGCGTTTTGCCAGCGCTTCCCAGTCAACGGCGGGCGCCGGCTCCGGTGCAGGTTGTTCCGGTTTGATTTCGGTGTCCGGTTCCGGGGCCGGTGCGGATTCGCGCTGGAATCGCACCGGAATTCGATGGGCAGATGCCCGGTTTGAGTTTGGTTGAAACATAAATCCTCCAGTTTTGCGTCTGCGGAACGCAATTCCAGAGTACCCCGGATTTGTTAGAAGCGCGTCAGAAATTTGTTGGATTTACATTACCGGTGCTGTTTTCACTCGTCATCCTGTTCAAGCTGGCTGCCGCGTTTGACGGCGTTGCTGCCAAAGCGCTCCCGAATGTCGTCGAGCGTTTTTTGCAGTGGCGCGTCGGGGGGCGGGCCGGAATCCCACAAGCTCAACTGCCGGCCCGGCGATTCAAAGTGGCTCACGCCCACGCCCAGCAGGCGCACCCGCTTGCCCTCCGGCCAAACGTTGTTGAACAGTTCCAGCGCGGCGGCGTAAATTTCGGCATCCAGATTGGTGGGGTGGCCCAGCGTGGTCTGCCGGGTGAGGGTGGTGAAATCGGCCCAGCGAATTTTCAGCCTGACTGTGGTCCCGCTGAGGCCCCGCTTGCGCAGACGGCGGCCCGTCATTTCGCATAGCGAACGCAGGGTGCGACGTAATTGCGTCCCGCCACTGATGTCGGTGGCAAAAGTGCGCTCCTGGCTAACGCTTTTGGCCTCGTGCTCGGTAATTACCGGGCGGTTGTCTACGCCTTTGGCCCGTCGCGACAAATCCGCGCCGTGTTTGCCAAACCGCCGAATCAGGTCGCTTTCCGGCCAGCCGGCCACATCGCCAATGGTGTGCAGTCCCAGCGATTCCAGCTTTTCGGCGGTTTTGGGGCCAACGCCCCACAGTTCGCGCACCGGCAGCGGAGCCAGAAATTCGGCCTCCTGCCCCGGCGGAACCACGGTGATGGCGTTGGGCGTTTGGCCGGGCCGCACCTGCGCCGAGGCTTTGCCGATGTTGTTGGCAATTTTTGCCACCAGCTTGTTGCCCGCCGCGCCAATGGAACAGGGCAGGCCCAGCTCGCGCCGGATGTCGGCTTGCAGGGCGCGGGCAATGTTTTCCGGGGAATCGGGTAGGTCGCTCACGTCCAGAAACGCCTCGTCAATGGAAAGCTGTTCGACCAGCGGGGTCAGGTTGTGCAGGCGGGCCATCACCTGCCCCGAAACCCGGCTGTAGGCGCGGTGATTACCCGGCACAACAATCAGGTTGGGGCAGCGGCGCATGGCCTGCGCCATCGGCATGGCAGAGTGGACGCCAAATTTTCGGGCGGCGTAGGAACACGAGGCCACCACACCGCGCTGGTCGGGCCGTCCGCCCACGGCAAACGGCTTGCCGTGCAGGCCGGGGTTGCGCTGTTCTTCCACGGCGCAGTAAAACGCATCCAAATCAAGGTGAAGAATTTTGCGGGCCATTTTTACAACGGGGTCACGCCTCCGTAGTGAATGCCGGTCAGGTAGGCCATTTCGCGATTGTAGGTAGTCAAATCATCCACACAAAATTGATTGAGGTGACTGTGACCGCAGGCGCGGGCCAGCACCTGCATCAGGTGGACGGTGGCCTCAAAATAATTTTGCAACTGCTCCGCCGATTTTTCAACCACCAGCCGGGCGCGCAGGTTGGGTTTTTGCGTTGCAATGCCAACGGGACAATTGTTGGTGTGGCATGCGCGCATGCCCAAACAACCGATGGCCTGCAAAGCAGCGTTGGATACCGCTACCCCGTCCGCGCCCAGCGCCAGCGCCTTCACAAAATCGCTTTCGGTGCGCAGGCCGCCGGTGATAATCAGCGTCACATCGCGCCGGCCCCGCGCATCCAAATGCCGCCGGGCGCGGGCCAGCGCCGGAATGGTCGGCACAGAGATGTTCTTTTTGAAGATTTCCGGCGCCGCGCCGGTTCCGCCGCCGCGTCCATCCAGTATAATGTAATCCACGCCCACATCCAACGCAAAATCGAGGTCGTCTTCAATGTGCTGGGCCGATAATTTGAAGCCGATGGGGATGCCGCCCGATGCTTGCCGCACCTCGTCCGCCACGCGGCGGAAATCCTGCACCGAAACCAGATCGGGGAAAGTGGCCGGGCTGACGGCCGGCGTGCCGGGTTTTAGCCCGCGCACCTGCGCAATTTTGCCCACCACTTTTGCGCCCGGCAAATGGCCGCCGGTGCCGGTTTTGGCGCCCTGCCCGCCTTTAAAATGGAAGGCCTGCACCTGTTTGACCTTGTCCAGACTCCAGCCAAATCGCCCGGAGGCCAGCTCGTAAAAAT
>RFJF01000216.1 GCA_003695455.1 Chloroflexota bacterium | reverse complement strand
GGGTAGCAGCGCGCGTCCTGCGGTTGGCGCATATTCCGGGGCAGCCGGAGCCTCGGCAGGTGGTTCCACAGCGGCGGTATTATCATAAACGGGTGGGGCCGGAATAGGGATGACCGGCGGCTCGGCAGGAGCAGGCAGCGGCGCGGGCACCGCTACCACCGGAGGCGGCGGGGGAGGAGGCGCCGGGCGGTACACCACGGGCATGCAAAGCTGCTGGCCGGCGTAAATTACATCGCCGTTGTACAGGTTGTTTTGGCGCATCACCTGCCGCATTGAGACGCCGTACTGGTAGGCCAGCCCAGACAGGGTTTCGCCGGGAGCCACAGTATGTACGCTGCCGCAAGATGGAGCCGGCGCGGGGCCGTATCCCATTCCGGGGTTGTAACCGCCGGGAATACGCAACGGCTGGCCGGCGTAAATCATATCGGGGTTGTACAGGCCGTTGGCGCGCATAATAGCATCTACCGATACACCGTAACGCATTGAGATGCTGAATAACGTTTCGCCGTAAGCTACGTAGTGAATATTACCGCCCTGAAGTTC
This sequence comes from Chloroflexota bacterium, assembly GCA_003695455.1. Lineage (GTDB taxonomy): Bacteria > Chloroflexota > Anaerolineae > 4572-78 > J111 > J095. The sequence continues at coordinate 3,638 of RFJF01000216.1, read as the reverse complement.
GGGGGCGGCGCCGGCAGTGCCGCTGATAGCCAGCGCCAACAGTGCCGCGAGTATGATTACCAGCCCAAGCTTTTTCATTCTGGCCTCCTGTGCCCCTACATCTAGGGGTGGGTGGAGTTTGACCCCACAAGATATAGACATAAAATGGTACAGTACTATACATAATATACCTGATTCGGCAGAATATGTCAAGTTGATTTTCCGGACTCCGGTTCCAACCCAACCGTAAATTATTGCCCGCCAACAGTGGTTATGATAAGATAATTTTTTATGACGACCTCCTGGAAAACCCGCAAAACCGATGGGCCACCGCCAATTGCCATGCTGCTCATTTTGCTGGCCGGTTTTGCCCTGCGAATGGTCAACCTGGGCAGGCAAAGCCTGTGGTACGACGAAACCGTCAGCGCGTTTCTGGCCCGCCTGCCGGTCACCGAGTTGGTTGCGCACACCGCCCGAGACATTCACCCGCCCGGCTACTACCTGCTGCTCCATTTTTGGGCCGCCGCTTCCGGCACCAGCGAGACCGCGCTGGCCTGGTTTTCGCTGCTGTTTGGGATGCTGCTCATCCCGCTCACCTTTCTGCTGGCAAAAACCCTGTTCAACCAAAACGTGGCCCGCTGGTCGGCGTTGCTGGTGGCGGTATCGCCGTACAACATCTGGTACTCGCAAGAAGTGCGAATGTACACCCTGGGCGCGGCCTGCGGCGTAGCCGCCACCTGGTTTGCACTGCGTGCTCTAACTGTTAGTTCACCCGCCGACAGAAAATTTTGGGCCGGCTACGTATTATTTGCCGTCATGGGGTTATACGCGCTGTACTACTTTTCCTTCCTTTTGCTGGTCATTAACGCCCTCTTTCTCATCTACACCTTGCAACCGACGGTCAATCGCCCCAAATTGGCAGAGCTGATTGCGGCCAATCTGGTGACAGCCCTGCTCTACCTGCCGTGGCTGCCCATCGCCTGGCGGCAAGCCACCAACCCGCCAGTGCCGCCGTGGCGCACCCCGCCGGCGCTGTGGAATGTGGCCCTCGAAAGTTGGTCGGCGTTGAGCTGGGGCCAGTCTGTCAATCCGGTTGATGCGTGGCCGTTGCTGCTGCCCGCGATTCTGCTGTTTGGGCTGGGGCTTTTTGCGCTGGCCGCCAAAAGTCGAAAAAAAACCATTTTTCTGCTGGCCTACACCTTTGGGCCGTTGCTGTTAATTTATCTGCTCTCGTTTGTGACGCCGCTGTACCACGTGCGCTACGTTTTCACCTACGCGCCGGCGTTTTACATTGTCCTCGGCGGCGGGCTAGCCTGGCTCGCTACGCGAAGGCGCTGGGTTGCCGTCGCTGCGGCTGCCCTCTGGCTGGCGGCGTCCGGCTATTCGCTGCTGCAATATTTTACCGCCCCACAATACCGGCCCGACGACTTTCGCGGTGCAGTTCAATTTATTGATAACCACTGGCAGCCCGGAGACGCCCTGCTGGCAAACGCCGGCTACACCTACACCGCTGGTGATGTCTACACGAATATTCCGGGGCTTGCCATCCGGCGGCTGGTTCCCTACCCGGATTCCGCCGCCCCCGATGCGCCGCTGTTGCTGCAAACCGGCACGGTGAACGGCAGCCCGCAGTTGGGCTGGGGTGATCCCCGCGCCGATTTTTACGCCATGCCCGCCGGTCAAACCATCGCGGCGCTGGAACAACTAGCCGCGGAACACCCCCGGCTGTGGATGCTGCGCGCCTACGATACGGTCACCGACCCCGAGGGCCTCATCCGCAACTGGCTGGCCCAAAACGCCATCCCCATCGAGGACCAACCATTCGCGGGCCAGAGCAACATCCGCGTGCAGGGCTTCCTGTTCCCTACCCGGCCGCCCCCCGGCGATGCCGTTCATTTTGAAGACGGCATGGTGCTGGCCGCCTGGCGCATGCCCAACCAAACGTGGCAGGCCGGCCAAACCATCCCCCTGAAATTCTGGTGGCAGGCCGATGCCCCACCCGGCGCCGATTACAAAATGTCGCTCAAGTTGTGGACGCCGGACGGCCAACTGGCGGCGCAGGGCAACGATGACTGGCCCGGCGGCTCGCTCTTCCGGCCCGGCCGCTGGGCGGCGGGGCAAGTGGTGTACCAGCCTGCCTCGCTGGCGCTGCCGGCGGACCTTCCGCCCGGGCAGTACTGGCTCAACGTAGAACTGTACCACCCCGATACGGTGCAACCCCTGCCCCGGCTGGATGACGGCTCGGCGGCGGTTACGCTGGGGCCGGTGCAGATTGTTCCTTAAAATTGACCCGCATTTTTCCAAAAAGTTGACAATCGAACGTATGTTCTGGTAAAATAAAAATCAGAAGCGAGAAATTAGAACCTCGTGCATATTTTGGGTTTGACGATCATTTGACAACAAAGTGACAGGTTGTGGGTTTCCGGCGTTCACACTGCTACCTGCAACCTGCTACTTGCTACCCTCCGGTTCGGGATTTCTCCGGTACTTGAAAATATCCGTCTAACCTGAAAGATATCTGTGAGCAAGATTTTTCACCGGAACAACCGTGACTGCAAGAACCGTACTCAAAAAAGCCATCCACAGTGTAGCCCAACTTTTTGCCGAGCCGGCAATTCCCGCCCGGCGTCACGTAAAAGTGGCTGAAGAAGTACCGGCGCTGGCAACCGGTCTGCGCCCGCTGGACCGGGCGCTGGGCCTGGGCGGCCTGCCCCACAGCCGCATTGTAGAATTGATGGGCGGCGGCACGCCAATGGCCTCCGGCGGTACCACCATTATTGCTGCCAAAATTGCGGCCAAAGTGCAGCGCCGGCAAGGCACTGTGTCTATCATTGATTTGAACCGCAGTTTTGACCCGTGGCAGGCCGAACGCTGCGGGCTGGTGGCGCCGCACCTGCTGCTCACCCGGCCCGGCACCCTGCTCGAGGCGCTGTCTACGCTGGAAACCGCGGCCCGCACCGCCGACCTGGTAGTGGTGGTCATGGGCGTGCCGGCCGAGTTACTGGAACACGTTGAACGCCCGCTGCGCAAAAACCTGCTGGGCCGCCTGAACGCCATTGTTCGGGCCGCGCCGGGTGTATTTTTGTTTGTCACCGCCCCCAAAAAGAACGACCCGTTCAGCCCCAACAATTACCCCGCCGGATTTCCGCTGGCCCACGCCGCCGCCGTGCGGCTGTGGCTGCAGGATGACGCGTTCACCTTTGCCAACGGTGTGACCACCGCCTACAAAGCCAGCCTGACCGTCATCAAAAATGATCTGGCGCTGGCCGGCAAAGGCGCCAACATTCGCGTAAAACTGGGCAGTTCCTGACGTTTCCGCGCTGCAAAGCCCCCTTCACCGTTTGCCAGAAATTCACGCCGTGCTATAATTGCAATCTTGGAAGACGGAAGGAAGGAATAAACCATGACGCGAAGACCGCGCCTCATTTTTGCGGCGCTATTTTTGTTTGCATTCATCTCAATCAATTGCAGCGTGGCCGAACCTCTGGCCGAGCGCATCCGCGCCCGCGCAGAAGTTGTGCAGGAACGTGTGGCGCAGCTCAGGGGTGTTACCCCCACAGCTACCCGCGTGCGGCCCACGCCCCGGCCCACCTTTACCCCAACACCCAACTACACCGCCACCCCAACCGTAACGCCCACACCCACCATCACCCCCATTC
>RFJF01000215.1 GCA_003695455.1 Chloroflexota bacterium | reverse complement strand
CGCCGGTACCGCGCCGAACCTTGCAGGTAGCAGGGCTGGTAGCGGTGCTGCTGCTGGGTCTGCAATTTTACCGGTTGTCTCTGTTCGCCACGGGCAACCACGTGGAGCCGGGCAACTACCAGCTTGCTTTTTCAAAATGGAAAATCTCAACCGGCAATGATATTTACGTGCTGGATGTTGAACAGGAAGCCGTTACCCAGATGACTATGAACCACAAGGTTTCCTTTATGAGGTGGTCGCCGGACGGGCAGGCCATGTTATTAAGAAGGTCAGGCCGGCCCGTAACGTTTGACTTGTTAGATGTCAAAACGGGCAAAGCAAAACAGATTGATGAAGACCAGGAAGACCAATTTGTAACCCCCGGACTCAACGGCTGGTCGGTTGACGGCCAACACCGGGCCGTTGCCGAACAGCAAGACGGCGACGCCGACCGGGAAATTTATATTGTTGAGGCAGATGGCGCCCGGCGGCGGCTGGTGCAAAACCCCGGCGCAGATGGCGGCCCCGCATGGTCGCCGGATAACCGGCAACTGGCCTTCTGGACTCGCCATGAAAAGGGCTGGGGCCTCTCAATTATCAACGCCGATGGCACAAATCTGACCCCAATTTTCCAAACGCCAACCTCCTCTCCGCCAATAGACCTGGCCTGGTCGCCCGATGGCAGCCGGCTTGCTTTCACCGGCCCCACATATGACCAGTGGGGAGGCATTACGCAAGCTCACTTTTTTATCATTGATACAGACGGGCAAAACCTGGTTGAACTGGGCGAGATAAACTGGCGCAACGGCCCGACCCAATGGTCGCCGGATGGGCAAACCGTAGCCTTTGATACTTACGGGGCCATGTGCCTGTACAGCCTTGCCGATGATTTACCCGATGACCGCAGGCTTTTCTGCAACTCCAGTGCTCAAATGCCAGCCTGGTCGCCGGATGGCCGTTATCTGGCGTATGTGCAAAGCTTCCAACAAAGCCAACCCGGTTATCTATGCGTCAAATCAACCGACCATTTAGAGGAACACTGTTTTAAAGATGAAACTGCCGGGGCCTCGTACCCAAAATGGCGGCCAACAAACCAGAACTGAGTTCTGCCGGAAAGATACACCTAAAAACACACATTGGAGGTCATTTTGCTGCAAACGGGGGACCGGCTGTTTGAATACGAGATTGTTCGGTTGCTGGGCCGGGGCGGCTTTGCCGCCGTCTACGAGGCGCGCGATTTGATGCTGAACCGGCGGGTGGCTATCAAACAGTTGTTGCTGGAAAAAACCAGCCACCAAAAAAGCGTCCGCCGCTTTGTGCAAGAGGCGCGGGTTGCCGCCGACCTTGAACACCCCAACGTGGTCACGGTGTACGGCCTGCGGGCCAAAAAAGAACGCATCTACATGATTTTGGAATACCTGCCCGGCGGGAGTTTGCAGGACATGCTCAAGCAGCGCGGCGCGCTGCCCAAAAATGAGGCCATCAAACTGATTACCGGCATCTGCGAGGGGCTGGGCAAACTGCACGCCAAAGGCATTGTTCACCGCGACATCAAACCGGAGAACATTCTGCTCACCGCCGACGGGCGGCCCAAAATCACCGATTTTGGGATTGCGCACGTGCCGCAGGCCGCGGGCGGCATGGCGCTGACCCAGGCCGGTTTTCAGCCGAGCACGGTCATTTGCAGCTCGCCGGAGCAGTTCCGGGGTGAAAAGCTTGACACCCGCAGCGACGTGTACCAAGTGGGCGAGGTGCTGTACCACATGCTGGCCGGGCGGCATTACGTTGACATCAACGCTATTGAAACGCAGGCCGAAACGCTGGGACACAATCTCAAGCAGGAAGTCAAGCTGTATATGCTGATTGAAAAGGCCATCTGCAAAGACCCGCCGGCGGGCCTGCCGGCGCTGCGAAAAAAGGTGGGTGGGCTGGCCGGCGTCATTGAAAAGGCGCTGTCCAAACGCAAAGAAGATCGCTACGAGGACGTGCTGGATTTTGCCGCCGATTTGTGGGCCGCCCAGTTTGACCCCACCGTGGGCCGTTAAATTCTAATATGCGGCGGGTGGGCAGTCACATTTGTGGCCGTTGTTACCAATAGCTTTCCTGTACGGTTTGCCACAGGGTTTGAATATTCTCCAGCGGAATATCGGGCGTCAGGGTGTTGCTGGTAAAAAAGACCAAAGAAGCGTTGTCCCGGCAAACGTTCATGGCCCATTCAACTTCGGCTTTAACATCTTCCGGCGCGCCGTGCGGCAGGGTTTTTGTCACCGACATTGGGCCAAATATGAGCAGGGGGTCGCCGGTGCGGGTGCGTTTCTCCACAATCCATTCCAAATCCATACCGCACTCGCGCTGAAAGCCCTGCAAACCCGTTACCCCGCAGGCCAGCACATCGTCAACCAACGCCCGGTAGTTGCCGTCGCAATGCCACACAAGCTGGGCGCCAACTTCTACCAGCGGCTCCAGAACGTACTCCAAACAGGGAAAATAT
>RFJF01000214.1 GCA_003695455.1 Chloroflexota bacterium | reverse complement strand
GTCAAGAGCAGCACCCTGCCCGCTTAACGACTAAATTCCGAGAGGAAAAATATGCTGCTGAAATTTTGGGGAACTCGAGGCTCAATTCCGGCACCCATCCGCCCGGATGAGGTTGAGCAAAAAGTTGTCTCCGCGCTCACCCTGGCCGGCCAACAGAATGTTGATTTAACCAATCCAGATAACATTGCGACATTTGTAAAAAGCCTTGCGCTAAATGCCACCACCGTGGGCGGCAATACCACCTGCATCACCTTTGAAATTGGCGGCAAACTCTTTATTTTTGATGCCGGATCCGGCATCAGAGAACTGGGCCAATATTTGATGAGCGCCCCGGACGAAAAAACAAAGCAGTGGGGATTTAACCGCGGCAAAGGACACGCCTACCTGTTTTTTACCCACACCCACTGGGACCACGTGCAGGGCTTGCCGTTTTTTAACCCCATTCACGTGCCCGGCAACGTGTTTGATGTGTACCACGTTCACGACCACGTTCCCCAATCGCTGGCCCGGCAAATGGAAGCGGCCTTTTTTCCGCTGCAATTTGACCAGATTGGTGCAACACTCAATTTCCACCGGCTGGATGAAGGCGAGCGAATTAAGGTTGAAAACGTGGTCATCAGCAACATCGAGTTGAAACATCCCGGCAAGGCGTACGCCTACCGGCTTGAAGCCGACAACGCCGTGGCCATTGTTGCTACCGATTCCGAGTACCAAAGTCTGGACAATGTTGACACGCTCAAATATCGCAACTTTTACGCCAACGCCGATGTGCTGATTTTTGATGCAATGTTTTCGGTGCGGGAGTCATTTGTCAAAGAGGATTGGGGTCACAGTTCGGCATTGATTGGGGCCGATATGGCCAGCGAGGCCAATGTTAAGCGTCTGTTGCTGTTTCATCACGACCCTACCTCGTCCGATGCGGAAATTGCCCAGATTCTCAGCGAAACCGAGGAGTATCTGGAACGGCAAGGTAAATTCCTGGAGGTCATTATTGCCCGCGAAGGGCTGGAACTGGAATTGACCAATCCCACCATTATTTCTGATTTTTACATTAAAGACCAACTGAAAAACGATGTTATCTACATCACAGTTTCCGGTAAATTTGGCGGGCAGGCCACCGAGCGTTTTCGCAAACATTTGGCCCACAGCCTGAACAGCCACGGCTCGGATAAGGTTATTCTCAATATGAAGGGCGTGACAGAAATGCAAATGGCCGGCATTCGCGCGCTGGTAGACGCCCGGCGCAACGTGATGAGCCTGGCGCTGGTGGATATTCCGGAAAACGTCTACCGGGTTATCGAACTCTCCGGCACAACAGACTTTTTTGCCATCTATGACGATGAAGAAACCGCACTGACCGCCTTCAACTCCCACTAATCTGATTTGCCCCAAATTAGCACTATTCCCCCAATCCAACTAAAATACCGGTCATTATGACCAACACCCACGGCGAGCGCACCGCCCGCACCCCATCCGAATTGCAACCCCGGCCGGCCCGGTTTTCCCATTGGGGATTGGCGCTGGTTCTGCTGGCATTTGTGGCGCTGGCGCTGGCCCACAGCGTGGTAGTCCCCATCACCCAGGGCGAGGACGAGCTGGCCCACTACCGCTACCTGGCCTTCATTGCCCAAACCGGGCGGCTGCCGGTCAATTACGATGAACGGCAGCAGGCCTGGTACCGCGCCGATTGGCCGCCGCTGTACCACCTGCTGGTGGGTTGGGCCGTTAGCCCGCTGGATACCACCCGCCCCCATTTGAAAGACGTGGGCGAATCGCCGCGCCGCCGGCTGGTGGGCCAGATTTTCTACCCCCGGCTCATCATTTACACCGAGGATGCCAACCGGCCCTGGCAGGACGGCATTTTGGCGTGGCACATTGGTCGCCTCATTTCCATTCTGTTTGCCTCCGGCGCGTTGGTGTTCACCTATCTGACCGCACTGGAAATGGCGCACAATTTGGACCGCTTCCGCCCTGGCATCTCCCCACCAATGTTTGCCACGGCGGTTACCGCGCTGCTGGCCTTCACCCCCCGTTTTGTGTTCACCTCGGCCATGCTGGGCGATGACAGCCTGTTTGTGCTGCTGTCGGCGTTGTTTATCTGGCTGATGTTGCGCGCCCTGCGCGGCAGCGACGGCTGGTGGCTGTACGCGCTGATGGGCTTGCTGCTTGGCCTGTCAATCACCACCAAATACAGCACCGGCCTTTTTCCGCTGCTGTTTCTGCCGTTGCTCTGGTGGCGAGTGCGCCAGGCGGGGCGCAGTTGGCGCTGGGCTGCCGGGCGACTGGCCGTGGCGTGGGGGGCAGTGCTGCTGGGCGTCAGTTGGTGGTTTGGCTGGATTGTGGCCTTTTTTAACACGGTTGAGCGCGACGGCTGGTTTTTTGGCCTGCTCAGCCCGTTGCTGGCCTCCGGCCCGGATGTGAGTATGCGCCGTATTTTTGCCTTTTTTGGCGGCGGCCAGTTCAGTGGCCCAATTCGCCCGGATGCCGTGTCCGAGGGGAACTTTGGCGGCTGGCTGGCATATTTGTTCCAGACGTTTTGGGGCGTGCCGGTGCTGGAGCACGACCCCTTGTTTCCGTGGATGTACCTGTTGGTGCTGGCGTTTTGCGGACTGTCGCTGGCGGGGTTGTGGTTCTTTTGGCGTCGCGCCGCCGCCCAATCCCGCGCCGAAGTGGGCATACTGGCGTTGGTGGTCACCCTGCTGCTGCCGTTTCCGCTGCTGCGCTTTTTTCTTACTTACAACATTCTTGAAACCGGGCAGGGGCGGCACATCCTCTACCCGGCGGCGCAGGCCATCCCTATTTTGCTGCTTCTCGGCTGGCTCTGTTTTGGGGAATGGGCCGGTGAACGAGGAACGAAGTCAACAAATTCGTCGTTCGTCGTTCGTCGTTCGTCATTTGTTTTTGCGCCCGCCCTGGTTCTGCTGGTGTGGAGCAGTTGGCAGTTGTGGTATATGCACCGCACCTACCCCGACCCCCTGCCGGTGCAGAGTACCACCTTCAACCCGCAAACCATCCCCCAACCGCTGACCCACGATTTCAGCGACGCCATTCGCCTGCTGGGCTATGATTTTCAGCCCGACCCCGAACAGGCCATCATCAACCTGACCCTTTACTGGCAGGCTCGCCGGCAGGTTGACGAAAATTACCGCGTCCGGGTGCAGTTGGTTGACCCCGCCGGCAACGCCCGCTTCACGTGGGTCAGCCACCCGGTCAACGGCCTCTACCCCACCCGCGCCTGGGATGCCGGCGATGTCATCCGCGATGCCCTGCCCCTGCCGCTGGCGGCGGTGCCTGCCGCGCCGTACCAGATTCAGGTGGATTGGCTCCACGAGGCCGAAAACACGCCGCTGGCGGATGCGCCCCTGCAAATTATTCAGTTTGATTTGGGGCAAACGCAGCCCATTCCCGCCCCCGCAAACCTGACCGGCAATGTTGAGTATCGCCTGTGGCTCAACGGCGAACCGGTGCGGCAGCGGCAAACGGTGGCCCTCTCGTGGCGGGGAGACGCCGGGGAGACGCCGGAATGGACGCTGGTTGGCCCGGACGGCCGGGCTCGCCCGCCCGCCGCCACCGGCGACGCCACCGCTATGTTTGTGGTGGAACCGGACTGGCCCGGCGG
>RFJF01000213.1 GCA_003695455.1 Chloroflexota bacterium | reverse complement strand
TCTCAATCATCGGTTTTGACGACCAGCCCGGCTCAGCGTTTATGATTCCGCCCCTGACGACCGTCCGGTTTCCGGCGGTTGAGATGGGGCAGGTTGCAGCCCGCGCTATCCTGGATTTACTCAAGGGTGAACCCTTTACCCCACCCAATTTTGAAACAAATCTGGTTATCCGTGAGTCGGTGGCCCGGCACCGGTAGCAGAGAAGCTGGCCGAGCAACGCGACAACACCTCAATGCGCTGACGCCCCCGTAATTTTCTGACCGGCAGAGCACCCGCAGCGAATGAATCAAACAGGCCCGCCGGAATTTACGGCGGGCCTGCTGTTTTATTCAGATTGTTTTACCCCAAATCTATTCGGGGGCTGCCGCCTCACCCGAATCGGCGGGGGCGGCGTCCGGGTTGTCTGCCGGGGATTCGGTGGCGGACCCGTCGTCACCCGCCGGGGTATCACCCGCGGCGTCATCCTGCGAATCCGTCGCGTCGTCGCCGGTTGCGTCGTCACCAGATGGCTCGCTCTGTTCCTGCTGGCTCACGTCATCGGCAACCTCATCGCCGGAATCATCCTTCGACTTGTCCTTATCCTTATCTTTGTCTTTGTCTTTGTCTTTGTCGTCATCGTTGCCGCGGTCATGCGGAACGGTGACGGTGGCGCTGGCAACCGCGCTGTTTCCACAGGCGTCGGTTACCTGATAGGTGAGCGTGTACACCCGGTCCGTGTGGTCCTCGCCCTTCTCGGCCCGGAGTTTGACGGTGAAGGTGTCTACAATCTGGATGTCAACGTCATCTTCGTCGTCTCCATCCACATCATCTTCATCAGGTTCGTCTTCATCGGGCGGCTGGTTTGATTCCACCGACAGCAGGCTGACCGTTGGGTTGGGGTCAAAGTTGTCGGCGGCGTTCACCGTGGCGTGCACCTCAACCAGTTTCTTGTTGGGCGGCCACAACTCATCCGGCGATACCGTCACATCAATGGTCGGGGCAATCTCGTCACACACATCCAGCCCAACAACAACCGGGTCGTGGTCCGAGGAACGGTAGGCGTTTGGCTCGAACAGCGCATCCTGCGCCGGTTTTTTGAAGCTGGTGTCGTAATCCAGAATGTCCGGTTCATCGGCGTTGATGTGCCACACCGTGGCACCGGTCACTTCGGAACGCAGCGCCTGGTTGGCCAGCGCGTAATCCAGATAGCCCACCTGGCCGTCAAACACGTACGAGTACGCGCCTTCGCCCAACAACTGGAACAGCAGGTCATTGTAATCGTCGCCGCTGCCGGGCGTGTCGTCGGCCCCGGCCAGAATGGCGTCAATCGGCGCTTCCTTGTCGTAGGAGTTCAAATCGCCGATGATGAGCACATCGCTGTCGCCGCTGCCGGTGGGGTCCGTTGCCAGCCAGTCCACCAGCGCTTCGGCGGCAGCCAGCCGCGTCAGGTTGCAGTTGCCGGAACCGTCGCCCACATTCGGGTCGCCCAAAGTATCGCAGGGTGACCCTTTGGATTTAAAGTGATTGACCACCGTGGTGAAGACGCCGCCGGTATTGTTATCCACAAACGTCTGGGCCAGCGCCGGGCGGTTTTTATCGTCATTAAAGCGGGGGTCCACCGAGGCATCCAGCACGGCGTGGCTGCCCAGCGGCGTCACCGTGGCCGGTTTGTAGATGAAGCCCACCCGAATGACATCGCTGCCCACCGGGCCAGTGCTGATGGCGGCGTACGTACCCGCGCCCATCGCGTCGTTCAGCCCGGCCACCAGATCCAGCAGCGCCGCATCAGCAGGATGATTTTCCAGCTCGATCAACCCCACCACATCGGCATTGATGGCAGAAATGGCGGCAATGATTTTGGCGCGCTGGCGCGCAAACTCATCGGCGTTGTCCGCCCCGCGACAACCCTGATCTTGCAGCGGGCCACAGATGGGACCGCTGTTATCCAGCGTGGTAAAGTAGTTGAGCACGTTGAAGCTGGCTACCGATACGCCGCCACCCACGTTGTCCGGCTGGGCCGGGCGCGGGTTGTCCGCCGAGTAAGCGGCTCCGCTGGTCGGCTGGATGCGGTACAGGCCAAAGCTGTAGTGCAGCGCGCCGGTGACATTTTGCACGGTGTCGCCGCCGCGGAAGCGGTTGGACAGGTCAAAAATGCCGCCGTTGGGGTGCAGGGTCGGGTCGGGGTTTTGCCAGGTGCGCCCGTCATCCAGGGTGATGCGGTTGAGCAGGTAATCCTGTGCCGCCGCAACCGCGTCCGGCCCCGGCTCGACCACGGCCGTCGGGGTCAGGCGGCGGTTGGTGGTCAGCACAATTTCGCCAAAGCGGTCAAAATTAAAGTATTCCGAAATGGTCAGCGATTGCGGGAAGGTGACCAGCATACCTTCAAAGGCTTCAAAGTCATCCACGCTGGCTACCGGCAGCGAGAGCGGCGTGGGCGCAACACTGTTGCCGGTGGAACAGAGCCAAATTTGAACCACGTTTTTAATCTCGGTCAGGTCGTGAAATTCAGAGACCATGCCGCGCACCCGCACCGCATCGCCCACATTCACGTCCATGCCGCCGGGGGCGTGCACAAACACGCCATCCGACGTGGCCGGGTCGGCATCGGCAGTGGCCGCGGATTCCTGAATGTGAAAACCGTCCAGGCCGCCGGTCTGAAAATCACCCACCACAATGCCTTCCACGGCCACTTCAGTGCCCACCAGCGGGCTGGCGGGGCCGCTGCCCTGAACTTCGTAAATCGGCGTTACCGGGTCGCCGCAGGCCTCCGGCGGCGGCACGTAAATGGCGTTGGCCGCGCCGGGCGTGTTCAGCGCCTCACCCGGCCCCAGCGAGCCGGTGAAACCGGGGATGCCTGCCAGGCTGAAATCGTTGCGCACCCAGTCGGTGGCGGCGTCGGTGTCCAGCCCATCCGGGAAGCGTGACGCGCCGCCGGGCGCAAAACTGCTCACCCCATCGTAGTTGCGGCCAAGTTCCGGCAGCCCGTAGGTCAGATCGCCCGCGCCGCCGTCATTCACGGCAACCGCGTCCACAATCTCGGCCCACGGCGTCACGTCGAGCACGCCGTCGTTGTTGGTGTCCAGGTCATCGCCAAACGCGCCGCTGAAACCATTGACCAGCAGCAGAGTCAGCGTGCCATTTTCCAGCGTGTTGGCCGGCAGGCTCAGCAGCCCAAAACCGGCGGCATCGGTTGAACCCACGCCGATGACCTCATCAACAATGCCCGCCGCAACGCTGTCGCCTTCAATTTCAAGCACGGTAAAGGCCGAATAGTCGGTGTTGGGCGCGCCGTAGATTTCTACATATTCCACGTCCGTGCCGCTGGTGCTGGCCGAAAATTCGTTGATTTTTGGCGGCAGTACGCCACCGCCGCCCACAAACGTTTGGCCGTTGTTAAACGCGCCAAACGTGCCGGCCGATGCAGCAGCCCAGGTAAAATCTTCGGCGATGGCGCCGCTGCCGGTCAGTTGCAGCGATTGACCGGCAGGCGTGGCAGATGATTCGCTCACGCCAATGTCGGTGCTGGTCTGCCCGCCGGCCGGGCCGTTGGTCGCCGTGAAACTGCCTTCGTAGCTCAAAAACTGAACCACGTTGCTGGCGGCGTCAACCAACGCCAGACCATCCGGCGCGCCGTTTTGCAGCCCGGGTATATTGACGGTAACCACGCCAAAGCCGCCGCCCAAATCCGGTATCGAACCGCTGAGTGTTACGGTGTTGTAGGTTGCACCCCCATTGCCGTTGTACGCCACCACACTCCAGCCGGCCAGATTTGTGCCGGCCGGCCCGGCAATTTCAACGGCTTCGCCAACGTCGTTGCTTGCGTTATCGTAGTGGATTTCGTTGATGAACACTGCCGTTGCACCCAGAGCCGGCAGCGCCGCCGATGGCGTGAGCAGCAGCAAGGCCAGCAGTACAGCCATCAGCGTGATGAATTTGTTTTTCATGGTTGGATTTCCCTCCTCGAATGGGTTTGCCAATACAGATATTTGTTCAGACTGGGGTCAGATTTCCCCTCCTTTCCGGCGACATCACCAGCCCCAGGCCCACAGTTCGTGGCGGGCCACATTCTGATTGGGCGGCGGTACGCACACTTCAAAATCCAAAAGCTGGTCGCCCAGCACATCAACAAAGT
>RFJF01000212.1 GCA_003695455.1 Chloroflexota bacterium | reverse complement strand
CTGTGGGCAGAAACCCGCACCGTGACAATGAACGGTGACACGGTGCGGGGCGTGGTTTTTTCGCCGGATGAACAGCGGGTGGCGGTGGTCATGGAAGGCCGGGTTCAGCACCGTAACGTAGAAACGTGGCAGTTGCTCGATGATTTTATTGTGAGCACCAAAGCGGTGTACGGGGTGGCCTTTTCGCCGGACGGCAAATGGCTAATGGTGGGCGCCGCAGACCGGAAAATTCGGGTGTGGGCGCTGGCCGGGGGTTGATCCCATCAGCGTTGATGGGCCGGAGACGGCCTCAAAGCCGCATAATTCTGATGTGGTACGGCGATTCCTCAAAACCCTGCCGGTTGTAGGCTTTGATGGCGCGGGTGTTGTCTTTGTGAAAGTACATTCGCAATTCCAGCGCAAAGTCACGCCGGGCCAGGTCTCTAACGTGTTCAATGAGCAGCTTGGGTAAATTTTGGCCGCGATATTCCGGCACAATGAACATGGTTTGCAGCCACCAAAAAAATCCGCCCTGCCAGGCGCTCCACTCTTTCATTACCGACACACTACCCACCACGCCGGATTTACTGCTTTCCAGCACCCAGTACTGCGAAATCTCGGGCTGCTCCAGCGCCTGCCGGATTCCCTTCATCACCACATCCGGAACAAGTTGAACTCCCTCTGCCTCTACTGCCTCGGCAATGGTAAAATAAACCAGCTTGTCGAGGTCCTCCAGGGTTGCTTTTCTCACACTGAATGCCATTTAAATACTCCATTTTGCGTTGCGTAAATTTTTGCAACGGGTTTCACAATAAGCCCTAAAACTATCACACTCTGCGGAATTGTCCAAATTCATTGCATCATTTCCCAAAAAAATCAGGGGGCAGGCGCCGGCGTTCAGAATTTTCCCGTAATTTTTCTGTAAGAAATTGGCAAGGGACTGGTAAGAACTGTGCGGCATACTTTTTGCAAACGTACTGAAATCTGGCCTGCCCGGCAAACACGCGGCGGGTCGCAATAGTTTGCAAGGAGAACAGACCATGCTAAAAAAATTGAACGCAGTTGCATCGGCGGTACTGGCTTTGACCGTCACCGCCACCCTGACTGCCACGGCAGCGGCCGCGCCGCCGCACGCTGCCGGCGCTTGCACCGATTACAGCGTGCAGGCCGACGATTGGCTGAGCAAGCTCTCGGAGAAATTTTTGGGCGATGTGCTGGCCTACCCGGTGATTGTTGACGCCACCACCGCCGCCGCCCAGAGCGACGCCAGTTACGCCGCCATCACCAACCCGGATGTCATCGAAATCGGCTGGAAATTGTGCATCCCCGCCGATGGCGCGATGATGGCCGGCGAAATGATGGATGACAAAATGGACGGCAACAAAATGGCCGACGGCGCCATGATGGACGACAACAAAATGTCTGACGGCGAAATGGCCGACGGCGAAACAATGGACGGCGAAAAAATGATGGATGACGGCATGATGATGAAAGATGCCACCACCTTCAACGTGACCATTGAAAATATTGGCGACGCTATGCAGTCCGGCGATTTGCCGGCGACCCCGTTTGCGCCGGGCGTGTGGGCCGTGCATACTGCCGCCGACCCGCTGTTCACCGCCGGACAGACAGACCGCGGGCTGGGGCTTGAAGCGCTGGCTGAAGACGGCAACCCGGCTCCGCTGGCCGAGGCGCTGGCTGTGCAGGCCGGAATCGCCGGCAGCGGCGTGTTCAACACCCCCACCGGCAGTGACGGCCCCGGCCCGCTGCTCCCCGGCGGCGTGTACCAGTTCAGCGTGGACGCCGCACCCGGCGACTACCTCTCGCTGGCGCTGATGTTTGTGCAATCCAACGATCTGTTTGTCAGCCCCGACGGTGCGGGTATCGCCTTGTTTGGCAATGACGGCGCGCCGCTCAACGGCGACGTAACCGGCCAGTTGGGCCTGTGGGATGCCGGCACCGAAGTCAACCAGGCGCCCGGCATCGGCGCGGACCAGGCCCCCCGCCAGGCCGGCCCCAACACCGGCGCGGCAGAGGACGGCGTGGTGCAGCCCGTGAGCGACAGCTTCAGCTACCCGGCCACGGCAGACATCATCCGCGTGACCATTATACCCCGCAACAATAACATCAATTTTTGCAGCAACACATCACCGGGCCGGATTCGATATCCGGCCCGGTTTTTTTGGTAAGAGTCACCGCTTCAACGTCATCTTATTAACGGACACATACTCAATTTGTCTCTGATTTATTCACCCGGTGCAGGTTGCATG
>RFJF01000211.1 GCA_003695455.1 Chloroflexota bacterium | reverse complement strand
TTGCCGCTGCGCGTTGAGAATCAGAAAAACGTCAGGTACGGCATTCAACAGATTGCCCAGCAACTCCTTATTTGAGAAGAGGTCAATTTGCTCGTACAAATCCGGCATTTCTGCCCGTTCAGCGGGCGCAAATTCCGTGTAATGAAGATCAATTTTCATGACGCTACGCTCCGTCTTTAGCAATTGAAGCTTTACATGGTATTCGGCAAACGCGTGACCAACTTTGTGCCATGTGGGTAAAGTCTGCGTAAATTATTGATTAATTTTGGCGCTGGCAGACGGGACAAAAATAGAGCCGCCGCCCCCCTGCCTTATCTTTGATGATTGGCGTGCCACAAACCCAACACGGCTCATCCGCGCGATTGAACACCCAAAAACGGTACCGGTCACGCGAAACGCCCGCCTGTCGCAGTTGCTCCACCTGTTGCAAATTGTTGGTAATGCCGCCCGTCCGGTACGATTGCCGGGTCAGCGAGAGCGCGGCCTCCGCCAGCCGCGAGATTTGAGCCGGTGTGCAATCGGCGGGGCGCAGCGCGGGGTGCACGCGGGCCACAAACAGCACTTCGCTGCGCAAATAGTTGCCCAGCCCGGCCAGAAACTGCTGGTCGAGCAGCAGCGAGGTCAGACGGCGGCGGGCAAATTGCGGCGCAGAAAACCGGGCCGCCACCTGCAGCGCGGTCACGGCCGGGTCAAGCAAATTGGGGCCAAGCCGGCTCAAATACGGGTGCGCCGAGAGTTGCTCATCGGCCAGCACAGCGATGTCTGAGGCACTGTACAACAGCGCGGAGTGCGCCGAATTGTGAATTGCCAGCCGCAACTGCCGGTTGGTTTGCGGAAAATCGTACGCAGGGCGCACCATCCAGCGGCCGTAGAGTTGGTTGTGGCTGTAAATATTGAGGCCGTTGGCAAAGCGTACCAGCATGGCCTTGCCGCGCGCCTCCACCGATTGCACCCGCTGCCCGCTGAGTTGCGGCTGGTACGGTTTGAGATGGTCAAAGGCAAAAAACACCTCGGTGGCGGTGCGGCCGGCGATGGCCGCTGCCAGTTCATCGGCGGCGCGTTTTATTTCCGGACCTTCGGGCATGGCGTCAATCTCCGGCGCGGCGCGGGGCGCGTTTGGCGCTAAACCAGGTAGGCCGTTTGCCCAGCAAATCGTCGCCCAAATGCGACACATCGTTGAGCAGAATAACCCGGTAATTGTAAATATTGTTGCCGTCGGGGTTGTCGCGGGCCTGCAACTGCATCATGCTGACCGAGGCGTTGTCAAAAGCAAACATCCGCCAGCCCCGCCCCTGTATGCCCAGCCACGAACGCAGGCAGGCGTTCATGGCCCCGCCGTGCATCACCACGGCTACGGCGGTTTCTTCTTCCATGCGGGCCACAATGTCATCCATGGCGGCCCGCACCCGCGCCTCAAATGCCGGTTCGCCTTCTTCACCGGGTAGCGGCTCCCAAAATTCGTTGGCTTTCCAGGCGGCGGCCACGTTGGGATAGCGCGTTGCAATTTCATTGCGGGTCAGGCCGTTGAGCGGGCCAAAGTTGTACTCGCGCAGCCGGTCATCAAACCGCACCGGCAACGCCGATACCGCCCCCAAAATCTGGGCCGTCTGCGCGGCGCGGGCCAGCGGACTGCTCACAATTTCGGCAATTCCTTCTTCCTGCGCCATGCGCTCGGCGGTACGGGCGGCTTGCCGCCGCCCCAGCCGCGTCAGCGGAAAATCGGCCCAACCCTGAATCCGCCGTTCAAGGTTGCCCTGTGATTCGCTGTGGCGGACCAGCCAAAGATATTTACTCATCACGCATCACCGTTCAAGGTTTGGTAGCACTGCAAACAAAGCCGAATATTTTTTTGAATGTCGTGGTAATGTTCCGGCGGGGCGTGCCGGCGGCAGTGGTCGCATATTTTTGGGGTGTACATTTCAAACGGCTGCCGGGCAAAGCATTTTTGGTAATTCAGGCAGGCGCGGACCTCGCCGGTGGTGAGCGTTTGGGGGGTGTAGCTGCCGGCGGCAATGGCCGGCAGATGGCGCTCAAAACAGGCGTGGCAAATTCGATAGTGGCGGCGTGTGTTGTGAAAATGATTCATGTTGATGAGTGTACCGCACTCATCACAGGTGGGGCGGGCCGCCAGCCAAAAATTGAGGCAGTAGGTTGAACGCTCGCACACGGCGTTTTCCATTTGCAAACCTCTCCGTTGAGTTACCCCATCGTAGCACAAAACGCCGCCTCCGGCAACGATTATTGATTATCCATCTACCGGCAACCCTTCCCGGGCCATAATTTTGAGGGCGTTGGTAGTGGGGCAGGGGCCGGGTTGCAGCCGGTAATCAAACGTCATCCGGTCGCCGGATACGTCATCTTTAAAATGGTAATTGTGGATAGCCGGCAGTTCGTCGGCCAGTTTGGCCAGCTCCAGGTCATGCGTAGAAATCAGCCCCACACCGCGCCGCCCGGCCAGCGCCCGGATGTAGGCCCGGCTGCCGATGAAACGCTCGCGGTTGTTGGTTCCACGGAAGATTTCATCAATCAAAAAGAACAGGGGCGCTGCCTGCTCGTTGTGCAGGGCTGCCAGCAGGGCGCGCAGGCGTTTCACTTCGGCGTAAAAGTAGGAGATACCGTTGGTCACAGAATCGGTCACTTTGATGCTGGTGAACAGCCGGAACAGCCCTGTTTCCATCTGTGCCGCGCAGACGGGGCCGCCGGCAAACGCCAGCGCCAGATTCAGGCCGACCGTGCGCAGAAAGGTGCTTTTGCCGGCCATGTTCGAGCCGGTAATCAGGGCCACATCGCCCGGTTGGGCCAGCGCAAAAGTGTTGCACACCCGGTATTCGTCCGGCAGCAACGGGTGGCCCAACTCATCGGCCCAAAACATACCGCGCGACGGCCGGGCAGAAACACGGGGCAGGGTGTAGTGCGGATTGAGCCAGCCCAGGTTTGCCAGCGCGCCGAGCGCCTCCAGTTCAAACCAGACCTGCATCCAGTCCGGCGCGCAGCCGGCCAGTTTGGCTTTGTGATGGTTGAGCCGGTGCGCCACCCACACATCCCACGGCAGCACCGCGTTGAGCAGCAGCCACAGCACCGGATTTTGGCGCAGGCCGGCGGCAAACGCAATGCGGCCGGCGCGGGCCATTTGCCGCGAGGGACGCTGTTGGGCAGACAGCAGGGGGACGCACAGTTTTTTCAGGTGGGGGGCGTTCCGGTAGCTGAAGCCTTCGAGTTGCTGAAACACGGCGCTCAACTGGGCCAGCGTGGCCTGCAAATAGACCGCCTCGCTGAACGTGTCGCCAATATGGCGGGAATTGAGTAGCAGCAGCCCGCCAAAGTACAAAACAAACCACACATTCCAGGCCGGGTTAGCCAGCCCGGCCAAGTTGAGCGCCAGCAGCAGCACGTTTACCGGCGCCAGCCCGCCAAACAACAGCAACCAGCCGCGCAACGACGGCGCGGGGCGGTACTGCTCAAGCCATGCCGTCAGCCGGTGCGATTCAAACAGGCGGCGCGTGCCGGAGGCAAGCGTGGCGTTGAGAATCAGCCGGTCGCGGAAGAGGCTGCGCGGAATCAACTCCTGCACCAGTTGCTGGCGGCGGGTGATGTCTGCCAGGTTGGGGGCGGGGTCGGTCAGCCAATTGCGCAGCAGGGCGCTGCCTTCGTGCGATACGGCCACGTCCAGCAGCCGGTGCAGCGAGACTTCGCCGGCCAAATCAAGGTCGGCTTCAAAGGGGTGTTCGGCACGGGGGGCAAAGCGGGCGCGGCCGGGAATGGCGGCCCAATCAAGTGTCATGCGGGCCAATTGCGCCTGTTTGATGCGCCGCCAGATTTGGTGGCGGTCAATGGCGGCGTTGATTTGGCGGTGGGCAAAAACCGCGCCACCAAAAGCCAGCAACGTTATAATCAACATTGCCCAAAACAGCACGCCGCCGGCCACAAAAAAGAGAGCGGCACTTGCCAGCCCGCCGCCAAACACGGCTGCCAGCCGAATCCACGACCAACGGTTACTTTCTGATTGCAGGCGGGCCAGCCGGCAATCCAGCCGGTTAATTTGATGTTGCAGGGCGTGTTGCCGGGAAGATTTGGTCATGGGTTAATTTTCAGGGTTGCAGGGCTGCAAGGTTGCAAGTTACAAGGTTGGGCCGGGGCTACAAAAACAGCACGGCCAGGGTGTGAATAACCAACCCCACCAGCCCGCCCACAATCGTGCCATTAATGCGAATATACTGCAAATCTTTGCCCACCTGCAATTCAATTTTGCGCGAGGTTGACTCCGTGTCCCACTCGGTGATGGTGGTGGTAATCATTTCGCCAACTTCGTGGCCGTAACTGCGCACCAGGTAACGCACTGCTTCTTCCAGCCAGCGGTTGATTTTTTCCAGCAGGGGAGGGTCATTTTGCAGGGCAACGCCAAATTTCTGGATGGGGGTACTCAGGCCGGCTTCGGGGTTGTTGCTGTAATCCAGCAGCGATGTTTTGAGGTCCAGCCATAGCGATGACGCAAACTCCTGCACGCCGGGATTTTCCAGAAATTCCTCCTTCAACTGCTCGCCGCGCTCAATCAGTTCCGGCGAGGTCTGCAGATCGGTGATGAACGAGGTCAGCACTTCGTTGAATTTGACTTGCAGGGGATGCTCGGGGTTGGCGCTGACCTCTTGCATCATATTATCCAGCCCCATCACAATTTTTTCGTAAATTTTGTTGTCAACGGCGTCGGGCAGCCACCACGGCGTTTCTTTTCTGATTTGGGCGCGGAAGGTGGCCTGATTTTCTTCCAGCACGCCGGACATCACCTTGATGATGCCGTTGAGCAGTTCCTGCTGGCGCTCGCCGGAGAGTAGCAGCGACAGTACACTGCCCGTAAGCGGCGCAACCTTCACGGCGCGGATTTGCGCCGCCAGCCCGCGCTCAATGATGTGCTGCACATCCTCGTCTCGCACAACTTGCAGCACCCCCCGAATGACCGCCGCCACCACGCCGGCCACGGCCCGGCTGTTGGCCGGCGCGCTGAGCCACACCGCCACCGAGCGGGCAATATCCACCGAGCGCAGCCTGTCGGCAATGACCTGCTCAGACAGAAAGTTATTTTGCACAAACTGCCCAAATTGCAGGGCCAGGCTGTTCTTCCGGCGGGGAATAATGGCGGTGTGCGGAATTTTTAGCCCCAGCGGATGGCGGAACAACGCAGTGACAGCAAACCAGTCGGCAATGGCGCCCACCATGGCCGCTTCGGCGGCGGCGCGCACAAAGCCAATCCACACTGCTTGCTCTTCAAACAGTGAGGCCACCACAAAAATTACAATTGCCAGCCCCAGCATTGCCGTGGCAATCAGCTTCATCCGGTTCAACTCAACTTGACGGCCCTGATCGTGCTGAAAATCTATGACGTTTAACGGGTTTTGAGTTTGCACGTTCACAAAATTATCCACCTTTACAAGATTCACTGCCAAAAAGATAGTCTGTTGGCGGCAAATTGTCAATGCGTCTGCCGTACCGGCAAGCCGCCAAAGGCCCAAAAGTCCTATTTTTTTGCCGCGAATTTACGTTATCTTTACGGATAAGACCGTTGGTTTGTTCTATAATTGAACTGTTTAAATTGTAAATCTTGCTAACGGACACCCTTTCTGTTTGACACGAAATTTGGCCTGTACCATTGCTTTTTTGCCCGATTGTTGCAAGTGACAGGTTGCACGTACACTCTCTTGCCTGCCACTTGCCACATGCAACCTGCACCGGGTGAATAAATCAGAGACAAATTGAGTATGTGTCCGTTAATAAGATTGTAAATTACATCCAACCGGGCAACCTTTTATGAAAAACATTCTACTGGTTTGTGACCGCGCCAACATTGACCGCCCCCTGCGCCGGAGTTTGGGCCATCTGGTCAACTCCTGCCAGGTTGAAGTTGTGAGCGACGGATTTGAGGCGCTGCACGAGCTGGCAAAACGGGCCTACAACCTGATAATCGTTGATTTTGAAATTAGTGGCGTGGACAGCCTGGAACTGCTCGAATCGGTGACGTACATTGACCCCGGCGTGCCGGTTATTTTGATGCTCAAAAAAGAACACCGCACCCTGTGGAACGATGTGCGGACCTTGATGGCTGAACCGATTTTGCGCCCCTTTAAACCTATCTCCTTTTTGCGGCTGGTTGACACCCTGCTGCACCAGCACCTTGAACGCTACCGCGATTTGTCTCAAATCATGACCGCCACGCTTGATTCGCTGGGCAACCAGGTTGGGGTTGAGTTTGCGTTTTTGGCAGATAATACCGGAACCGTGCTGCTCTCGACGGGCCAAATGAGCGACGAACAACGCGCCGCGTTGGGGCACCTGGCGGCGGCCCAGTTTGCCACCGAACCGCTGCCGGTTGCTTCTCACGCTTTGCCGGTGGTTTGTTCGCCGGCGGAAAAGGACCACGACCTGCTGGCAGCCAACATTCTGGATAATTTGGTGCTGGCGTTGGTGGCCGGCAGCAGCCGCGCCCAATCGCCCGCCGAACATTTGCCCCAAGCCATGCAGGCCGCCGCGCAAAATATTTTGCTGGCTATTCAGGACAACGTTTTTGCAACACCCGGCTCACCACCGGCAACGGCTGAAACGCCGGCAGAACCCGCGCCGGTGACCATCGCTTTGGTTCCCCTCAGGTTCAATCGCAGGGACGTCACTTCACCAATGGACCGGCACCAATCTGCCGCCCCAAACGAGGAGGTAAATTGGCAGATTTTGTCCGGCAACGCCGCTGTACTCAACCGGTTGCAGAACATTCTTTCAAATTGAGTTCCCTCCCGGCCGCAGGTGTACTTTTCCCCGCCTGATGCAGGCGTGATATAATACCCGCTTGCCAAACCAAACCGTGGAGTTGTTTTAAATGAAGCTATTACCCCGCCGGGTATTTATCATCACCGCTTTTCTGCTGACCGCGTGCAGTTTGCCGGGCCTGTTTTCAAACAACAGCGGCGGCACACCGTCGGCCGCAATTTCAAGCCCTGCCGCCGGCCAATCTTTGTTGATGGGCCGGGAAACGCAGGTTCAATCTGTATCTGTGGATGCCGGCCAGGGCGTGGTGCGGGTTGAACTGGTGGTAGACGGGCAGGTGGTGTGGGTAGATGCCAACGCCGAACCGCAGGCCAACACGCCGTATATTGTTTCTCAGCCGTGGACGCCGGACAGCCCCGGCAGCCACACGCTGGTGGTGCGCGCCTTCAACGCAGCCAACGTGGCCGGCGAATCTGAACCGCTGACCGTGCAAATCATTGAAACAGCTGCAGCTCCGGCAGAAAATACACCGCTGGCCGGACTCAACCCGGCAGAAACTCCGGTAGCCGGGCTGAATTCGGCAGCCACTCCTACCCTTACC